>SKZT01000090.1 GCA_007127235.1 Desulfobacteraceae bacterium | reverse complement strand
CTTACCTTTCACCTGGTGCATCTTGCCTTCTGCTTTGTCTTGTGTGCTTGACTTCATGGTGTTCCTCCTGTTTGATTTTGAGTTGAGTAAACTTTACCTGAATCTATTTCTGGCCTGATCAAAGATTTGCTCAAAGGCAGTCCATTTTTTGTCCAGAGTCTGTTTGAGTTCATTCAAGCCTCCCTCACCACTTACTTGAATCTCCTCCAATTTGTCATACTGTTCGTTCCAATTTTGGAGCATAGATTGAAGGTCTTCTTTATATTTAAATTTAGCACTCATTGGGCTCTGAGTCCTTTCATTAAATGGTTCGTAATTAAAATCCGGTCTTGCCATCGGTTTACTCGACAGTCATGTTGTTGACCACGCTCTTTACGCCGTGAACATCGCTCACGAGTTCGGTGGCCAGGTCTTTTTCAGCCATGTTACCGGCTTTGCCACTCAATGTGACCACCCCTTCTTCCGTCACAACAGTGGTGTTGAGGCCGCTGGTGGAGCGATGATGCAACAATGCCGTCTTGACCAGGGCAGTGATGGATGCGTCATCAATCCATTCTTTCACGTCATCCGCCTTTTCTCCCATAGTTTTTTCTTCCGGCCTCATTGCAACGGTTGCGACCGTCATCTCATTTTGAACGTCTTTAACGCCTTTCACGTCCTGAGCATATTGGGTTGCCAGATCCTTTTGGGCCTGGCTAGTGGCCTCGCCGCGAAGAGTTACGATACCGTCTTCAGCTAAAACCTCGGTTTTGATACCGCTCACGCTGCGATGGAACAGGAGGCTGGTTTTCACTTTTGTCATGAGCCACGCATCCGAGTACTCAGCAGGTGCCTCGCCTTTTAATTCCAGTTCGCTGTTCACGCTTTTAACTCCGTGGATGTTCGCAACAGTCTCCTCGGCCAATTGTTTGTGGGCTTCTTTGGCAACAGTCCCGGTCAGGGTGACAATGCCATCCTCAGACCGGATTATAATGTCATCGTCGCTCAGATAGGTCTTGAACACATAAGACTCTTTTGTGGATGATTCAATCCGGTCATCCATATCGGATGCAAACAGACTGACATTGATCAAAAACATAGAGGCCACTATGGCTACTATCATTGCTAAACGATATTTTTCTGTTTTCATGTTACTTTTTCTCCTTTTTTGTTGTGATTTTTTTTGTTCCCGAAATACCTTTTCGGGCAATTCATTGATTAGGGCTTAGAAAATCATTTATGAGCATCCCGCTCATCGTGCCGAGCCCAAACCGACAAGTAATTGCTCCCCCCTTTGAAAATGGGGGCCATGGGGATTCGAAAAACCGATACCCTTTTAAAAATTCCCCTAAATCCCCCTTTTTCAAAGGGGGACTTTTGAGGAGTTGCTTAGAAGGATGCCGGGCTTTATGATCGTGTTCTGGTAATTATAAACTTTATATATTCAATTTTTGTGCCAGTCTTCCAATACCCAGTGCTATATCATCTATCATCTTGATTTTTAATCATAATCATTTAAAAAAGCACTTATGAAACTGGCATAAGTTGCCATGTAAAAAGTTTGGATTTAACCTTGCGGCCATATATGACCTTTTTTGGGGCTTTTTATTTTTTGGGGCCTGGATTTTGCGTAGATCGAGTACCACGAAATGCCAAATTTCGCTTGCTACGTTATTCCCCCTCCCACTATGCTTGCTGTGGTGTAGCCTCTAAAGTTCTTCCGATAAAATCTCTTTACTTGCCAAACACGCGCTTTAAAAGGTCCGTACCCCTGGCCGCAGGACTTTGACGGATTTTCTTCTCCTGTTCAGCAACCATGACGAACAAACCCTCAATAGATTTTTCCGTAACATACTGGCAAAATACAGATCACTCCAACGACAACCGCAACATTTTTCTTCATTTCCTGCCTCCCTGCTACATTATGGTTTGTTTTTAGTGCTTCACCGAAAACTCCCCTCCCAGTTGGAAAGGCTGGGGGAAGGAATTATGGACTTTTTGTTCAGGCACTATTTACTCCGATGGATACTTGGCAATGCGATTGCGTTTTGATTTTTATCATTGCCCGAATCCGCCTTATCGTTTGTTCTTGCAATTCTATCGATTTGGGTTATTCTTTATCACACACCATGTTTCCTTTGAATAACGGGTTATGCCTCAGGATGACGTCTGGCCTGGATGTGTTTGAATATCTCCATCACGATGAGCAGAGGAACAGCCAAAACCAGGACTTCAGCCCATTCCCAAACGGTAATCGGTTCGATGCGCAGGACTTTCTGCATAAACGGCATATGCATTGCACCGATGTGAATGCCCTGGGCCATCATGATACCGAGGATCAATATCCAATTGCGGGAAAGAGGCGTTTTGAATGTTGAGACTTTTTCTGACCGGCAGTTGAACACGTGGACGTTCTGCATGAAAACCATCAGCAGCAGGACAATATTGCGGGCATGGATATGATTCATCTCCTGGATATGCAGCTTTTGCATTGGCGTGACCCGGGCAAACACATGGGTGGAGGCCGCCAGTTTCAGAAAGGCAGGAGAATCAACTGCTCCGGCTGCGGTCAACCGGTCGCCGGTCACTGTTTCCTCGTCAGGCTCGGCAATGCCCAGTTCCAATGCAATGGTGGATGCGGTGGCCGGGTGATCACCGGTAATCATAAGGACCGTAATGCCGGCATTGCGGCATTTTTCAACATCGTCCCGGGCCTCAGGCCGCAGCGGATCGATAAAGGCCACCAGTCCGTAAAACACCAGCCGGGGCAAATCCTTGTCTGTGTAGACCTCTTTTTTTTCAAAACGGTCGAACTCACCCCCGGCCACGCCCAGAACGCGGTACCCCTCGGTAGCCAGCAGCAGTGCCCGGGCTTTAACGGCTTCCAGATTGAGCCGGGAGCGAACCCCGCTGTCCATGGCCTCATCACAAAAGCTTAAAATGACTTCCACGGCCCCTTTGGCGGCAATAAGCACCTTTCCGTTTTTGTTATAAAATGCGGCTGAATATTTTCTCTCTGATTCATAAGGGATGGTGCCGGCCAGGGAAAAATCATGCCGGACCTTGTTCGGTTCCAGTCCCATTTTATACCCCAGAGCAAGAAAGGCCACATCCATGGCATCGCCGTGATGTTTCCAGGCTCCTTTATCCTTTGTTCAGGCCGGCCTCGTTGGCCAGGATCCCGAAACTGGTCAAGGAGGCCATCTGTTGACGTTTTGCCTCGGAAAAGGATATTGAATCGACCGGCCGGACATCACCCTCACCGTTATACCCTTCACCGGAAACCATGAACCGTTCCCCGTTGGGAAATTCGATGAATTTAACGGTCTGCTGGTTTACGGTGAGGGTGCCGGTTTTATCACTGGCGATAACTGTACAGCTTCTGATTCGGTGGCCATGCCGGTGGCCGCCACCACGCCCATGGCCCGGCCGCTGGTGATGGTGGCGCCGGCAAACGCCATGTTGGTGCGATCGGCCACAGCGAGAGATTCCATGAGTACACCCACTTTTTTGACTGCAGCCATAGATTCACCCGTTAAAAAACTTTCATCCGCTGTCAAACTGTTTACTTCCAGAAGCCGCAGATCAGCCGGAACTTTGTTTCCGGATTCAAAAAGACAAGGTCGCCTATCACCAGGTTTTCAGCCGGGATTTCCGTTTGCACACCTGAACGCTTCACCCTGGCGTTGATTTTGAGCAGTTTCTGGAGGCCGGCCGCGCTTTTTTCCGCGTTATATTCCTGGTAGGCCCCCAGGCCGCTGTTGATCACGATCACCAGAAGAATAAAGATCGCATCGGTGCCTTCGCCGATGGCAATAGAGGCTGCTGCCGCTGATCTTCATGCAATCATATCCTTGATTTAAAAATTCTATTGGCCGACATCTTTTCAGCGGGTGAAATAGGCATTCAGCACATACTCCTGCACCATCCTATGGGTGTTGAAAAAAGACCCGTTGATGGCAATGGAATAAGCCATTATGTCCATGAATCTGCGCCGATCGTGATAGAACAGGGGAACAATTGCATGTTCCAGCTTGTCGTATAAGGACGGGGCATCCAGAGAATGGTCCCGATTCTCTCCTTTTCCCAGGGTTGGGGCACCGATGGACCAGCCGGTCAGCCCCTCGATGTGCCCTTCGATCCACCAGCCGTCCAGCACGCTCAAATTGGGCACTCCGTTCAAGGCCGCCTTCATCCCGCTGGTTCCCGAAGCCTCCATGGGCGGTTCGGGCGTGTTGAGCCATATATCAACCCCGGATGTGATCATGGCCCCCAGGGTCATATTGTAGTTTTCCAGATACGCCACTCTGATGTCGTGTTCCAGTTCCTGTCTGGCCTTAAAAATCCGTTTGATCAGTTCCTTTCCCTTATTGTCCCGGGGATGGGCCTTGCCGGCATAGATTATCTGGATCTTGCCGACGTGATTGGATATCCGTTTGAGCCTTTCTATATCCTGGAAAAGAAGATCTCCCCGCTTGTAGGCGGAAGCACGCCGGGCAAAGCCGATGGTTAACGTATTTTCATCCATGGCTGCACCCGTTTTGCGATTGGCGAAATCCATCAGGTGCTTTTTGCACTGCATGTGAGCGTCCCACAGCTTCTCTCTGGGAATACTCAAGGCATAGCGCAGGCTGAAGTTGTCCTGGCGCCAGAAAGGAATATAGCGGTCGAAAATATCTTGGAAAGGCCCGGCAACCCATGTCGAAGCATGTACCCCGTTGGTGATGGCATCAATGGCATAGCCGGCGAACATAAGTCTTGACACCTCACCGTGCTTTTGGGCAACCCCGTTGATATAGCGGCTCATCCCCAAGGCCAGATAGGTCATGTTCAGGGTGTTGCCTTCGTACAGAACGCCCTCCAGTCCAAAAAAATCATCCCGATCTCCGAGCACCTTGCGCGCAAGCGCCAAAGGAAACCTGTCATGTCCTGCCGGAACAGGGGTGTGCGTGGTAAAAACGCATTGGTTACGCACCGATTCCACGTCTTCCTGAATAAGCGCTTCCCTTCCGGCCCCTTTGGCGGCCTCATCCAGTAGTTCCAGGGTCAGAAGGGCCGCATGCCCTTCGTTGAGATGGAAAGGACTGATGTGTTTATAGCCTAAAGCGCGGAGCATTCTGATGCCACCGATTCCCAGAATCACCTCCTGGGAAATCCGGTAATGATCATCACCGCCGTAAAGCCTTTGGGTCAGACCCCGGTCCCACTCGGAGTTTTCGGGAAGGTCGGTGTCCAGAAAGAAAATTGGAACCTTATACCCGTCCACTCCTTTGACATCATACCGCCAGGCCCGCAGATGAACGATCCTTCCTTCCACCATGACCCGGGTTTGCGGTAACTCCTCTTCAAGCAGCTCCTCAACCGCCCAGGAGGCAATCTCCTCTTTCTGCCATCCGTCGGCTTCCAGCCGCTGCCGGAAATATCCCTTGCGGTAGAGAAGCGTGACCGCCACCATCGGCACCTTGAGGTCCGCTGCCGAACGGATCGTATCTCCGGCCAGAACCCCCAAACCACCGCTGTAGGTGTATATTCTTTCGTCAATTCCTATCTCCATGGAAAAATAGGCCACAGAGCGCCTTTCTTTAATATGTTGCATCATAATCCTTTTTCCATCAAGCTCTGAAGGTGGCAGAGCAGTTGTTTTTCATGAACTTCAATCTTAAGGTCTTGGCCGGATAAGGTCATTATTTTCTGAAAGTCATACCGGCTTTCTTGTCTTGTTACCTTTTAAAATGGATCACCAGTTCATTGTCTCCAGAATCAGGGTCTCTTTTGATCTCAAACCCCAGCTTCTTTCCCAGCGAGAGCATGTTCCGATTCTCATGCAGCACGATACCGTGCACCGATTCAAAACCTTGTTTTTCGGCGATTGAAAGACATTTTTCCAACAGGTTGCTTCCGATGCCTTTGCCATGCCAGGCATCTCCTACCAGAACTGCAAATTCACCCGTCTTACTATCTGCATCGCCGATAATTCGGGCGACCCCCAGCATGTTGTCGATTTCCGATTCCTCATCGATCGCCACCAGCGCAATCTCCCGGTCATAATCGATCTGGGTGAACCGCGCCAGCATCTCGGGATTCAGTTCTTTTAAAGCGCCGAAAAACCGGTAGTAAATCGAGGTGGGTGAAAGCGTCTTGAAAAATGCCGTGAAAAGGGGTGCGTCCTCGGGTTTGACGGGCCTGACAAAAATGCAGTGCCCGTCGACATCGATTATATGGGATTCATCTTCCTCCGGATACGGGCTGATCACCAGATGCAGCGAAGAAGGCGCCGCAAGCGGTGAAACCAGGATGCGGGCATCCACCGCCACAGGGTTACCATCCTTGATCAGAACGGGATTCATGTCCAGTTCAGCGATGTCGGGGAAATCGATCAGCAGCTGCGAGAGCCGGATGATCATTTCTTCAAGGCGCTCCATGTCTGCCCCGGGGCGGTTGCGGTATCCTTGCAACAGGGAATATGCCTTGGTTTCCTGCATCATTCGCCGGGCCAGCAATCGGTTCATGGGAGGAAGCCCCAGGGACCGGTCTTTCAACACTTCCGTGTAAATGCCGCCCATGCCGAACACAATGACTGGGCCGAAATTGGGATCTCGCTTGGCACCCAGCAGAATTTCATAATCCGGGTTCGAAAAATAGGGCTGAAGGATCACGCCCTCAATCCGGGCATCGGCGTTGTATTGCCGGGCCGACGTCAGGATTTGGCGGTAGGCCGCCCCGACATCTGCATCGCCGCGCAGGTCGACACGCACGCCGCCGGCATCGGTTTTATGGGTGATATCCGGTGAATGAAGCTTCATGACCACCGGGTATCCCAGTTCCCGGGCGACCTGCATGGCTTGTGCCTCGTTCTTTGCAGTTTTTGTCCGGATCATGGGCAGACCGTAGGCCGTGAGGATTTCACTGGCATCCGATTCCGACATGAAACGCTGATTCGGCGCACCGGTGACCAGTCGGAAGGCTTTTTCCTGATCAAACGCCATGTTCCCGGCTATTTTTGCTGGGACTTCCAACAGCATTTCGATGTTCCTGGCATATGAAACCATATACAGAAAAGCCCGGACCGCCCGTTCCGGCGTGTCATAGGTCGGAATTCCCGCAGCATTCAATACATCCACAGCCTCGGCGATGCGTTTGCCGCCCATCCAGCAGGCAAATACCGGGAACCTTCGTTTCTGGATAGCGGCAGCCAGCGTCTTGGCTACAGAAAGGGGATCGGTAAGGGCCTGGGGGGCAAGAATGACCAGCACCCCGTCCAGGTTTTTCGAGTTGAAGCAGATTGCAAGGACCCGGTCGAACCGTTCCGCGGAGGCGTCGCCGAGGATGTCGATAGGGTTGCCCCGGCTCCAGAAGTCCGGCAAAAAAGCATCTAATGCCTGCAACGTTTTCGGATCAAGGGGTGCGGGCTCCTGACCATACCGGGCAAGGGTGTCTGCGGCCATCACGCCCGGTCCGCCGCCATTGGTGAGGATCGCCAACCGGGGGCCGTGTGGCCGTGGCTGCTTGGCCATCAGTTCTGCACAGTCGAAAAGTTCTTCGATGGTGTCCACACGTACGATGCCGGCACGCTTGAACACCGCATCATAGACCGCATCCTCTCCGGCCATGGCGCCCGTGTGGGAGGCTGCGGCCCTTGCGCCGGCCGGACTTCTGCCGGATTTGAGAACGATGATGGGTTTGATCCGGGACACGGACCGCGAGGCGCTCATGAATTTTCGGAAATTGGTCAGGCTTTCGATGTACAATAGAATACTTTTGGCCGAAGAATCATTGCCTAGAAAATCGATCATGTCCCCGAAATCCACATCCAGCATGGAGCCGATGCTGACAAAATGGCTGAAGCCGATGCGCTCCTTCAAGGCCATATCGAGAATCGCCGTGCAGATGGCGCCGCTCTGGGACACAAAGGCCATATTTCCGGCATTTGGCATCTCGGAGGCAAAGCTGGCATTGAGGTTCACCCCGGGACGAATAATGCCTATGCAGTTCGGTCCCACGATACGAAGCCCGCCGTCATGAGCAATGCCCTGAATCTTTTCCTCAATCTTTCGGCCCTGCTCACCGACCTCGCTGCCTCCCGCCGAAATGATGACAGCGCCGCCGACTTTTTTTTTGACGCATTCGCTGACAATATCGGGGACGCCCTGCATCGGCGTGGCGATAATTGCCAGGTCCACACCCGTCTCCAAAGCCGAAACCGATCTGTAGCATGCATGCCCGTGGATACTTTGATACTTGGGATTGACCGGCAGCACGGTTCCGGAAAACCGGCCGTCGACAAGATTTTTCATCAGCGCGTTGCCGATGGAGCCCGCTTTTTCGCTGGCACCCACCACCGCGACATGTTGCGGTCTAAAAATGCGGTTCAAATTGTATTGGGCCATCGTTTTTTTCCAGTACCTTTTGAAAGCTCACGGCATAAAATTTTTCTTTATGGTGGCTTCCTTGAATAAAAGTTGCAGTGACGTTCCCGTGCAAAAATCAGGTCTTTTATTGATTGGCACTCAATCTTTGTGCCAGGTATCCAATACCCGCTCTCAAGACATCTATCTTTCTGATATTTTGACGTATTTTAAAAAGGCCCGCATTCCGGCGCAGCCGTTGATGGTCATCTGAAAAGGTCATATGCAACCGGTGGTCACATATGACCTGTCGGGAGGGGATCTCGTACATCATATGATTGTTCGCATCCTCTCAATTCTCGTTCTTAGATCCGGGTTACTTTTTAGTTTTTTTCTTAATTCCTTCCTTTCCTCCAGACAGGGGACTTTATAACAGAATCGGCATATCGAAGCTGATTATATGTCGCGCCCTTACAGGGCTTCATAAAATATGCCAAAACCCAGGGCGCTGCCCTGGGCTGAGTATGTGACACCCTTTCAGTACTGATAGAAACGGTTATTATCCTGGGTTATTGCACATAAGCGAAACCCTCAGAAAAATAAAAATAATTCAAAAATGTCAACGAAAAAAATCCGAAAACTCAAGCATATAACCTTTTTAAAAAAACAGACATTATAAATTCAAAAGGTTAGAGTTGCATGAGGGCTAAATTTTGTCATTTTTTCACCTTTCGCACCATAAATTTGGCAAACTTGGGTTAAGGTTTTCTGATGTCGAGTTTGCGCATACGAGCGCGCAGGGTGCTGCGGTTGAGCCCTAGTATTTCAGACGCGCTGTTTTTTCCGCCGACTTTCCATTCGGTCTGTTCAAGCGTCTTTACAATATAGTCCCGCTCAACTTCTTCCAGGGTTTTTTTGCTTGCATTTAAATCCATGAGTGGCTGCTTCCTGAGTTCATCAGCAAGGTGCAACGTGGGACCCGGGGAGTTAAGTACCGCACGTTCAAGAACATTTTGCAACTCCCTGACATTTCCGGGCCAGTGATAATTCTGTAAAATACTCATGACGCTCTTCGGAATGATTTCAATGGTTTTGCCCAACCGCTTGGAAATTTTTTTGACGTAAAAATCCACTAGAGGCGGTATGTCATCCATGCGGTCCCGAAGCGGCGGCACGGTAATCGGAAAAATATTTATCCGATACCAGAGATCTTCGCGGAAACGGCCCTTGCGGACTTCCTCCTCCAGATTACGATTTGTTGCGGCAACAATGCGTGTATTGACTTTGATGGTCTGTGTACTGCCCAACCGCTCAAATTCTCCATCCTCCACCACCCTGAGCAGCTTTACCTGCAGATCCATGGGCAATTCTCCAATTTCATCCAGAAAAAGGGTGCCGCCGTTTGCGACCTCAAATCGCCCAAGGAATCTGGCTTGAGAACTTGTGAAACTGCCTTTTTCATGACCGAACAATTCGCTTTCAATAAGGGTTGGTGGAAGTGCGGCGCAATTTACTTTCACCAGGGTTCGATTTTTTCGCAAGCTATTGTTGTGAATAGCCCGGACAACCAGCTCCTTGCCGGTTCCGGTTTCGCCGAGTACCAATACATTGGTATCAGTGGCGGCAATTTGTTCAACTTTATAGAGCACATATTTAAGTCCGTTGCTTTGACCGATAATGTTCTCATGGTTGTAAAACAGTTTAATTTCTTCCTGCAGATAGGCTTTTTCCACTTCCAGCAGATCTTTTAATCTTTTTATTTCTGAAGCTGCGATTTGGGCCTCTTGTGCCCGCTTATGTTCGGTGATATCGATGATCACGACACGACACCCTATATCGCCGTCAAAATTCTTCACGACTGTGGAGTCCAGACGCACCCAGAAAGACGTT
>SKZT01000005.1 GCA_007127235.1 Desulfobacteraceae bacterium | reverse complement strand
TATCGTGCAGGGGCGACAGTGGCCAATCTTGAGTTCGTGCAGTTTCATCCCACATGCCTTTATCATCGGGAAGCCAAAAATTTTCTTATTTCCGAAGCGGTACGCGGAGAGGGCGGTATATTAATCGACTCAAAAGGCGAGGCTTTTATGGAAAAATACGATCCATTAAAAGACCTGGCCTGCCGTGATGTGGTGGCTCGTGCCATTGATCATGAACTCAAGAAAAGCGGACATGAATCGGTCTTTTTGGATATTTCTCATAAAGATTCGGACTTTATCAAAAAAAGGTTTCCTAATCTGTACAAGCAATGCCTGTCTTTCGGCATTGATATGACCCGAGAGCCAATACCCGTGGTTCCGGCAGCTCATTACATGTGCGGAGGAGTTGTCACCGACATTTACGGGAAAACAGATATCAACAAGCTGTATGCAGTGGGAGAAACAGCCTGTACAGGACTTCACGGAGCAAATCGGCTTGCCAGCAATTCTCTTATCGAGGCTTTGGTATATGCTGAGCAGGCCTCAAGGCAGGTCATTGAAGAAATTCATAACTCGAATTTCAAGCTCACACCCGAACTCTCCCTTTGGGATGAAGTAGGGACTTCCGATAGTGACGAGTTGATTATGGTTTCCCACAACTGGGATGAAATCAGGCGGCTCATGTGGAATTATGTGGGTATTGTTCGTTCCAACAAGCGGCTAGAAAGAGCATGGCGAAGAATCGAAATTATACAGAAAGAAATTCAGGATTATTACTGGAATTTTCGGGTATCGCCGGACCTTATTGAACTGCGCAATATTGCCATGGTGGCGGAGCTTATCATCCGATGCGCCATGCACCGGAAAGAGAGCCGGGGACTTCACTATAATATTGGATTTCCCCACCGCGATGATAAACGCTGGCAAAAAGATACGGTTGTCAGAAGACCTTTTGTGGGGTAATGTTCACCATTAGCACCAAAAAACTATCTCAGGCAAGGTTATGCATTGACAAGCTTTGTTTCAGTTTTATCTTAAACCAAAGCTATAATATACATTGAAAAACGGACGATTCAATTCAGATTAAGTTGAAACTTTAAATAAGGATCGATTAAAAAATCGATTAAAAAGTATCAGAGATATTTTATGGGCAACAAACGAGATTACTACGAGGTTCTTGGCGTAAGCAACACTTCCACTGATGTCGAAATTAAAGCCGCCTACCGAAAAATGGCTTTGAAGTTTCATCCTGACCGAAATCCGGGAAATAAAACAGCCGAGGACAATTTTAAAGAGGCTGCCGAAGCCTATGAGGTTTTAAGAGATCCCAACAAAAGACAAATTTACGATCAATTTGGCCATCAAGGTCTTGAGGGGACTGGTTTTTCGGGTTTTAGAGGATTTGAAGATATTTTTTCCAGTTTTGGAGACATTTTTGAAGATTTTTTCGGCTTTGGGGGTTCCGGAAGAGGCCGTTCAAGAGTTCCCCGTGGCGCTGACCTTCGGTATGATCTCCAAATCGATTTTATGGATGCCGCTTTTGGTACCGAAAAGGAATTGAAAATCGACAAGATGGAAACCTGTCCTGAATGTCAGGGAACAGCCTGTAAAGAAGACACCCGGCCGGAAACATGCCGATCTTGTAATGGAGTGGGTCAGGTCTCTCACTCTCAGGGCTTTTTTACCGTAAGAACCTCATGTCCTGTCTGCCGTGGAACGGGTCAGCTGATTGCAAATCCGTGCGAAAAATGTTCCGGAACCGGACGAACCAGGACTGTCAAAAAAGTGTTTTTAAAAATTCCCCCGGGTGTGGATACCTCTTCAAGGCTCCGCCTCAACGGCGAAGGAGAAGCCGCCCCGTATGGTGGCCAGCCCGGTGATTTATATGTTTTTATCCATGTAAAACCTCATGAATTTTTCCAGCGAAAAGATATCGACATTTATTGCCAAATCCCCATATCTTTTGTGCAGGCAGCTTTGGGAGATAAAATCGAAGTGCCCACCCTGAATGGCAAAAAAGAACTCGAAATTCCAAAAGGGACGCAATACGGCGACATGTTCAGGCTGGATAAGGAAGGAATTCCCTCGTTGAGAAACGGGCGAAGAGGAGACCAGGTTATTCAGGTTTTGGTCAAAACCCCAACCGGTCTGAATAAAAAACAGGAAAAGCTTTTGAAAGATTTTGCGAATCTTGAAAGCAACAAGCTTTCCAATAAACTAAAAAATATCCTTAAGGGAAACTATAATGTTTGAGTTGAAAATTGTGACACGTTTTGCGGCAGCCCACCAGCTCAAAATGGTGGCTCAAAAGTGTGAAAATCTCCATGGGCACAATTGGAAAGTCGAAGTACGGGTGGCTGGTCAAAAATTAAATTCTGCTGGAGTTCTCGTGGATTTCGGTGAGCTTAAAAAACACGTGGCGGAAATAATGACTGATTTAGACCACCGATTCTTAAATGAAACTGATTTTTTCAATGATAACACACCTCCGTCATCTGAAAACATTGCTTTTTTTATCGCCAAAAGTCTCGAAAACAGACTCAACGGCGATGGTATCAAGGTTACCCGGGTCAGTGCGTGGGAATCCGATGATGCTTGCGCTACATATATCAGCGAATATTGAATGAGGAGCTTGAGAAACGCTCAAGATGGAAACAATTTTATTCATATCCGGCATGATTTTGGGAGGATTGATTTCGTGGGAGGTTTCCCATTTATATTATGAAAAATCCTCAAAAGACCAAGCTGCTTTATTCAACAAACTTTCGGAAGAAGTTCGGCATACAATTATAGCGGATAATCGAAAAAAGCTCACGATACTTGAACTTAAAGAGTTGATTGAACAAAAAAAAGCAGGCAAGAATGCTTAAGTTTTCCCAAATAGTGTTTTGATACGGTATGCATGTATGCATTTAAGCATTACTCCCGATGCAGTCCATTGGCATCGACCTAAGGGATGCTGTGCGCAGAAATTCCCCCTTTGGAAAACTGGTCTTTACCCACACTTGACACAGCGGGCATATTTTGGGGTTGGTATCAGCATCGAGGTTGAAATCGTTATTCGTGTATGGACGAAAATCAGTTGCCAAAGGCTTGCTTTATTAAGTCAATGGCATTTAATCACCGCTTGTTCAGCACAGTCAACTTTCCAAATCCCGAGAGGGGTTAGGTTATCTAGCCGGTGGTTTTTAACCACCGGAGAATCTATATAGGTTTCAATAAGTTTCCCCCACTGTGTCATGTGTGGGTAAAGACCAGTTCTTTGGAAAAGGATTTAAAAAAGCCTCAAATCCCCCCTGTCCCCCCTTTGCCAAAGCTGGGAACCACAAAAAGTCTTTTGTACCATCGCCATAATCCGGTTTTGGATTTTGCGATTCTATTTTTTGATAGGTTGGAAAGTTTTCGAATAATTCGGGCCATTTTAAAAGAGGCCTGTTTGCGTTGAAAAGGCATACGTATACAAGCAGCATAATGCTGATGACTTGAAGGAATTTTTTACGTGTTGTGGTAAGACGCCAGGGTGGAAGCAGGAAAGAAATACAAAATCCTCCGCAAGTAAACACAAGGGTAAAATACCCTGCATTGCCGGGCATCCAGGCAACCACCAGTGTCACAATGTAGACATAACCTGCCAGGGCGATGGCGATGGCCTTCAAACGGCGATGAGCGCGAAAGATAGATACGACAATAGCCGGAATAACCAGAAGGATACCGAAAGGTCCAAACCAGGAGAACTGACCACTGGGCAGCCATGTCAAAACAAAAGAAGTTGCTGCTCCACTGTTACCGAAAAGTGGAAGAAAAACGAAAGTATAGATTTTAAGAAGCTGTTCGTTAAAGGAAAAGTTAAAGACCCAGTTAAAAAGAATATCCAGGGGCCAGGTCAAATGAAGGCATTCAAAAAAATATCTTACCAGGTTTGCAACAGCTCCTAACAGCACATTATCATGTATGGGCATGCTTGCGACCTGATGAGATCCCAGCCAATGCCCATATTCAAACCTGTTATATGCAAAAAGCCAGCTTTGAGAAAACACGGCCAATGGAATCACCGAAGCCAACGATATTTTCCAGTTCTTTCTCAAAAGTGATGTCCAGGTCACCCTTCCATGTCGGCGAACAAAAATCACACAGGATAAAATGATTAAAATAGCAGGAAAAGCGATATACAAAAATTTATCTGAGATGGAAAAGAAAATGCCCAGGCCTAAAAGAAGCATATCTTTAATGTCCGGTTGCTCCAGTGCCCTGTAAATGGCCAGTATACAAAACAGGGAGATTGCCGCAGGTACAATTTCCGTTCCGGGTGTAGTGGAAATAAAAACCAGGCGGGTTAAAGATACGGTGATGATAGTGACGGTAAATGCAGTGTCCGGCCATGCATATCGCCTTGATAAAGCATATGTGGAAAATCCGACAGACAAATATGCCAGAAAACCAATCAAACCGGTTCCAATCTGTGAATTCGCCCTCAGAAACAAATGAGAAATTATGGCAGTATTCACCGGAAACAGAGCATGTGTTTCCTGAGAATCACCTTGTAAAAAAAAAGTTCTTTGTTCCCCGAACCGCTCTATTTTGTTAAACAAATCCTGATAACCGATCTCCGGAACTGTGCTGCACGCCAGAAAAGCGAGGTAACTGAATGCTGCGAACATTCCCAAAAAAACCATGGGTTGGTTCAACACGACATACCTAACGATGGCCGGGAAACTTTTAAGGTGTTCTCGCAGTTTCAAAAGCACTGCTATTGCCGTAACAGTCAAAATGGCCTCAAAAAAAAACGAGGCTTCCGGAACTCCCATGATAAATACAATCTGAAAGATAAAGGAAAATAACATGAGTGTGGAAATCAAAGCATAGGAAGCTGACTCGGCAAAAGTGAGCCCTTTATGAAAAAAAAATAAATGCAATGCTGCAATCCAAAGAAGAATTTCTCCATAAGCGACTATAATTAAAAAAGTGTTCATTTTTTAAAACCTGATCGCAGCAAGCATTTGACAAGAGTGTAACCTGTTTGTGTAATCGGATTTCACCAAAACAGGTTACACTCATTTGATAAAAAAGTTAAAGTTATTTTTCAGCTCTGTTTTAAATCACTTTCCTGTTCTTTTTTCTCTTTTTCTGCTTTGAGATGCTCAACGATTTCAATCATAAAATCTCTCATTTCGGTGGCCAGCTTAAGGCATTCGGGACAGTATATTTTTCTTCGTATTTTATCATGGGCTTCTACTTGGTGCCAGTACCAGCGGGGATAGGGAGAGCCCTTGCAGAATTTGTTGCCTGTATATTCAGCTATGGGACAACCGAAACAAATCAGAAAATAGAAGATACGACATGGTGGACAATCATAAACACCGCCATCAGCACTTTCTCCTGCAATAATTTTGTTCCATTTTTTAACCGATGCCTCCATGATTTTTATTTTGTTCATGTTGGCTCATCCCCTTTCCGCTAAAAGTTAACGCTTACAAATTATGATTGAGGCTGGCCCAAAAACGCTGATGCACATGCCAGCATCTTTTCAGAACATATTGTACTTTTTTTTGCACAGCGTAATGGGCAGCCTCCTCCGGATTACTCAATGTCTGCTCTGCCAGTTCTTTTAAAGTGGCTTTTACGGAATTTCTTAAAACTTTCAGGTTATAGCCGCCTTCAAGGGTAAATACTACTTTACCGCCGCAACAAGTATCCGCCATGTTCATAATGGAACGGGTAAGAACAGCGAACCCGTTGGTAGTCACGTTCATACCTCCCAAAGGATCAGATTTATGAATATCGAAACCGGCTGACACCAAAATCAAATCCGGTCCGAATTCCAAAGCAACAGGCTTTAAAATTTTTTCAAAAATGAAGGCATATTCAGCATCTGCATATCCTTTTCCAAGAGGTATATTGATGGTAAAACCTTCTCCTTTTCTTTTGCCCACTTCCGTATAGAGGCCTGTGCCGGGAAAATGAGGAAATTGATGGATGGAAAAAAACAGGATCGAGGGATCTGCTTCAAAGGAATGCTGCGTGCCATTGCCATGATGAACATCCCAGTCCACAATCAATACACGTTTCATTCCCAGCGCCTTTCGGGCATAATGGGCACCAAGGGCGACATTATTGAATATGCAAAATCCCATGGCACGACCCCATTCCGCATGATGACCGGGAGGCCTTTGAAGTGAAAAAACCCTTGTAATTTTGCCGGAATTGATCATATCAATGGCGTCGAATATCCCCCCTGCGGCCAAAAGTGCTGCCGTATAAGAGTTTTCCGAAACATGAGTATCCGCAGACAGAGCAAAAAAGCCTTTTCCCTCAGTAGCCGCAACCTGCTTCAGATATTCAGGAGAGTGATTCAGCAAAATCTCCTCCTCCACAGCCAGCCTGGGAACAATTTCATTAAAATGTCCCCTCATATCCTGATCATTTAGCATGCCATATATTGTTTCCAGCCTTTTATAACTCTCGGGATGACCATCGCCCGTAATGTGATCCAGATATCGCTCATCCTTGATAATACCCGCTTGATTCAATCCTATAATCTTCATCGGGTTCATTCAACTCCCTAAGCTTTTTGAGATACAACTCCAGGAGGAACCACGAGAACAGGACATGGTGAATGTCTTATCACCGCTTCGGTTGTAGAGCCCACCAGAAGTTTCTCTATGGTCCCGTGACGCTTAATGCCAACAATCATCAAATCGGCGGCTTCCTGTTTAACATATCTGGTAAGCGCCTCTCCAGGCATGCCGGTTCTTAAAGCGACCTTGAATTTAAAGTTTGCATCCGTTTCATCTTTATAAATATTAAATAACTTGTCATAAATCCGCTGTTGAAGTGTTTGCTGTACTTCACCGTAACTACCTTCGGTCTTATCGACGATGTCTTCATTGACAGGGCTTTCCAGAGTGTGAAGCAAATGAATTTCAGCATTGAAAAATTTGGCAAAATACCTTCCATATTCAAGAGCCGGAGAAGTCGCTGAAGAAAGATCACAGCCGACAACCATTTTTTTTAATGAAAACGATATCTTCGGTTTGAATATTTTGGAACTTTTTTTGGGAGGAATCACCAGAAAAGGACAGCCCAGTCCTCTGGCCATACGTTCCACCACTGCACCTACCAGCAGACGTTTTAATGCTGAAATACCATGACTTACCGCCATCACCAAATCCGCGTTTTCCTGCTCCGCAACCCGGGTTACCATGACCGCAGGATCTCCTTGCGTAATAACCGGAACCCAGTTCACACTGTAGGGTTTCATAATACCCTCTATCCTGTGAGCAGCACGGGTGACCATCTTTCGAACCGCCATTTCATGTTCGGAACCGGGGGCAGCATAGAGTTCATCTCCGGGATAGTTGACCGAATGAAAAACCAGAAGACGAGCCCCGACACGGTTTGCAAAACCGACACCATAATGAAGCATCTGGTTGGTGTGCCGGGAAAAATCAATAGCACATAAAATGTTTTTTAATTGGATAATCATAATTATCTGCCCCGGATTTGATTATTTATCACTGCAACCATTCACAAAAACAATATAAATAATAATACCTGATGTTTTAACTGCATGCAAGAACTGCATGTCAGAGCCGGAAAACGGACGCATGATATTTTTTGCAGCAAGTCAGGATTGTATATCGCAAAGAAAAAGATTGCCTTTTAAATTTAAATGCAATAATGTTGCACTAAAATATGAACATCGAGTGAATGCAGTATTGCTCCCGGATTTGGCCAAGAACAGAATCCAGAGATATTTTCCCTTTTGCAAAGAGGGGTTTTTCCACGGCATTGAAAAACAGCGTATTTATTACAAGAAAGGAATAAAAAAATGAAACGACTTGGCTTTAAAATCATCATTTCAATTTTTTTGTTGTTTCTGATTTGTCAAAACGCATATTCGGAAAATAATGTTTCGGTTTTTGTGAGCATTCTGCCTCAACAATATTTTGTGCAACAAATTGGCAAGGACCTGGTAGATATTCACGTAATGGTGCAACCAGGGGCCAGTCCGCATACCTATGAGCCCAAGCCTCATCAAATGGTCGCCCTTGCAAAAGCCAGGATCTATTTTGCCATAGGCGTTCCTTTCGAAAAAGTATGGCTCAAAAGAATAACATCGTCCAACCCTGATTTAGAAATTGTTCATACGGATAAAAATATCCAAAAAATTCCCATGGCATCCCATCACCATCACCATGAATCCGAAAACCACCACCATCACCATGAATCCGAACATAATCACCACCACCATGATAGCCTTCTCGATCCTCACATCTGGTTATCGCCTCCTCTGGTAAAAATTCAGGCGCAAACCATACTCGAAACTCTCCAGGAAGTGGATCCGGTTCACAGCTCCGTTTATGAGCGAAATTACCAGGAATTTATCACAAGAATCGATAACCTGCATGCCGATATTGAAAAAGCCCTTTCGGCTTATCCCGGGACCCCTTTTATGGTGTTTCACCCTTCCTGGGGTTATTTTGCCAAAACCTACGGCTTAAAACAGGTGCCTATCGAAGTGGAAGGAAAAAGCCCAAAACCTGCACAATTAATGGAACTGGTTCAGTATGCAAAAAAGCATGATATAAAGGTAGTTTTTGTACAACCCCAGTTTTCGACCCAAAGTGCTGAAGTAATCGCCCGGGAAATCGGGGGTAAAGTGGTTTTCATAGATCCCCTCGCATTGAATTGGGAAGAAAACCTTATAGAAGTGACTTCGGTATTTAAAGAGGTTTTAGAATAAAGTTCATGTTGCAAAAGCGCAGCTTTTGCAATCCTTATCCTCGCAAATCCGGTGATAAATTTAATTTTTGAAAAACTATTTATGTTTTAAAAGATATGGTATATTTTTAAAGATATAGGTTTTTTTTAGAATTTACCGGCTTTAAACTGCCGATTAACAGGAAGCGGGTTATGGAAATTTTATCTTTTTTACCGATTTTATTGTTCCTTTTATTTGTTATCGCAACCATTTTAAGAACCAAAAATAAAATTAAAGATTTTGCAGGCTCCAAACAACAAAGTTCCAACCCGGAAATGAATTTGTATAAATCGGATAAAAAGGGGGAAAAGAAACAATCCGGCTGGAGAAACAGGTTAATGGACACCGTCGCAGAAATTCAGCGTGAGATAAAGAAGGCTCAGGAAGAAAAGCATGGTAAAGCGGAAGGGCCGGTCAAAGTATCCTATGAAGCAAACTCTTATATTCAACCGCCTCCGGTTCCTTCCGAAAAGTTAAGGAATAAAAAAACGGTACCTGATGTCCAAAAACCTCAGCAAGTCCCAAAACCTTTGGAAACACCAGAGCCAAAAATTAAACCTGATCTTCAGCCTTTTGTCAATCCGACCAGGCAACAACTCAGAAATGCTGTGGTTTGGTACGAAATTCTGGCAACCCCTAAAGCACTGAGAAAAGATCCGGATGATTTTAAATGGTAGGTTGTTTCCATCGAATGTGGGCTTAATTGTAGGTGCGAATTCATTCGCACAAAGGCGTATTTATTTATATTAAAAAAGTTTTATCAAACATCCAATTCACTTTTATGAAAGGATGTTTTTGAAAAATATCCCAATATATTAAGGATATGATATCAGGAGGTTATCTTTCCCTCCCCCAGCCCCTCCCAGAGGGAGAGGAGTTTTGGGACAGGCACTAATCAGATGTGCAAAAAATGCCCTTCGTGAGTATGCGAGACTCAGCAGTGCGAATGAATTCGCACCTACAAATTGTTTCCATTGGGGGGAAATATCAGGCCCAAAACTTACGAGCCTTTTGCGCAGTTTCTTCCGGTGATAAAAAAGTGGCCATGTCGCCCAGCATCACTTCGAAACCGCTGTGATCGTTTCTTGCCCATGGAGCATAATTGGAACGAGCCACCATTACGCATCTGAGTTCCAGAAAAGCCTCTTTTTCAGATTCTACAGCCAGGATACCCAGGTTATAACCGTTTCGGCAAACACTGCGGTAAAACCGCTGAGCGTTTAAGACTCCAATAGCCAGACTTTCCCATTTTTCATCCGGAAGGCGGGCTATGGAAAAATGGCCGGGTAAAATCGCCCAGAGTTCAAAATGACCCTCCGGCGCAAAAGCAGTCAGCCATTCCCAATCTCCGGTTTTGCCCACATAGCGGTCACTTTCTTTTTTCTCGCAGGCAAGGTAGTCTGAAAATATAAAATTTCCGGTTTCCCGGAAATATTCGGAAGACCGCTTTTTTAGAAAGCGAAAGTGATTGGAGGCAATGTGATCGGCTTGAATTTGAAGGTGTGGATGAACCAGGGAACCCCCTGCAGCAGGCAGATGGTTTTGGGTGATGGCTG
>SKZT01000014.1 GCA_007127235.1 Desulfobacteraceae bacterium | reverse complement strand
CGAATTCCAGCGTGGGTAGAAGTATACAACGAAAGCATTCGGCCAACCAGTCGGTCCAGCGGACCTCACTCGCTATGCCCCCCAAAAATTTCGCTTGACATATCACGCAACCCATAATACGTTGGGCATATGATCAAGTCTTTTGCCTGCAAGGATTCTGAAGAACTTTTTAACGATAGGCGGGTGCGCCGATTCCTGTCTTTTGATTTTGAAAGACAAGCTCGAAAACGGTTGATGGTTCTCAATGCTGCACCAAGCCTGAATGCATTGATGCTAAATCCTGGAAATATGTTCCACTCGTTGAAAGGCAAAAGGCAAGGGCAATATGCAATAAGCATCAACAAACAATGGCGAATCTGCTTTGAATGGCATGATGGTAATGCCTTCAATGTCGCGATTGTCGATTATCATTGAGGTGAAAAGATGAGCAAAAATGTATTTCTTGATCCTGTTACGCCGGGTGAAATTTTGCGTGAAGACTTCATGGAACCGATGAAAATCAGCATGAATAAGCTATCACGCGACCTTGCGGTTCCTCCGAACAGAATTAGTGAGATTGTCAACGGCAAAAGGGCCATAACCGCAGATACTGCGCTCAGACTGGAACGTTATTTCGGGGTTGAGGCTCAATTCTGGCTGAATCTTCAGTCCGAATACGACCTGCGTGTAATGAAACGCAAAATCGGCTCTGATATTGAACAACGCATTCTTCCGGCTAAAAACATTACAGATCTCTCTTTATCGACAGAGACATAACTTTTCGAGTCTCTTGAATGTTAAAGGTGTGGATTGGACGGCTCCGGGGAAGGAAGCAGTATGCAGACAAATCTATCTCGCGGTATCCAAACCTGCATAAACAGACGCTCAACCAGACGCTCCTAACGTCGCGCCGATTAGCAGCACGTTCGGCTATAGCTATAGGATAGAAAATGGATAAATTTGAAGAAAACTATCAACGTATAATAGATGATAAACGTTTGTTCGATATTCGCTTCTGGCAATCGCAAGGCGATCTTGCTATTTTCGAAGCAGTAACAGAAATGCTAAATGACTATTTCTTAATTCGAGGACAAAATGCTGACGAGTCCAGACTTCAGAGAACTATTGAAAATTTTCGAAAAGCATAACATTCGCTATCTCATTGTTGGCGGATATGCTGTTATGAAATATAGCGAACCACGATTCACAAAAGATCTTGATGTTTTTATTGCTACTGATCAAGGTAATGCCGAAGGTATATACTCAGCATTGAAAGAATTTGGTGCGCCCTTGGAAAATCTTACATCAGATGACTTTGCCCATGCGGGATATTTCTATCAGATGGGGAGGCCGCCTTTGAGAGTCGACATAATGATGTCAATCCCGGGAATAGACTTTGATGAAGCTTGGAGCAATCGAGAAGTAGTTCAACTGGGTGATATTAAAATTCTATTCATTTCACGATCTGATCTTATTCGAGCAAAGGAAGCAAGCGGAAGGCCACAAGATAAAATTGACGTTGAAAAGCTCAAGGAAGCCGAACAATTGGATACACCTGACAAAAAATAGCGCACCGCTTCGCTATGCGCTATTTTTTTCCAGGTGATCCATCACTCGTTATAGCCTCCAAATTACAAATCCCTTACCAGCATAATGCTTGCCGTTATTAGCGGATTGCGTTATTATCTTGGCTATGATAAAATCTTTTCGAGATAAAGAAACGGAAAAAATATTCAGCAGGCGAATTTCAACCAAGTTGGCACAGGATATTCAGCGTATTGCACGGAAAAAGCTGGTAATGCTTGACGCTGCTACTCAATTGAATGATTTACGAACGCCTCCGGGTAACCGTTTGGAGGCATTGAAAAGAGACCGGAAAGGTCAACACAGCATACGCATAAACGACCAATGGCGAATTTGTTTTAAGTGGAGAGATGGTGATGCGTATGATGCTGAAATAACAGATTATCATTAGGAGTTTATATGAACAAGAAGCTTTCTCCCATCCATCCTGGCGAAATTCTCATGGAGGAGTTTTTAGAGCCCATGGGAATCAGTCAGTATCGTTTGGCAAAGGATATAAGTGTGCCCCCCAGGCGCATAAATGAAATTGTGCATGGGAAAAGATCCATTACTGCGGATACCGCTCTCCGGCTTGGACGTTTTTTCGGTATGTCACCCCAGTTTTGGTTAAATCTTCAAACTCGATACGATCTTGAGGTGACCGAGGATTTTTTAGCCGACAGGCTTGACGATGAGGTTCATGCTCTTAATGCTCATAGAGGCTAAAATGTGAAGAAGTTATAAAACCAGCGTGCACGGGACGGAGAAAAGCATATCACAGTTGGGTGAATTTTATCTTGGAAGTGATGCGATAACACATTCATACAATGATAATAGGGGGCTCTCAACAATTGTTGCTTAAGTCCCTGAGGTTGCTGAAAATCTGTTTAATCAAGGTTGCAAAATTGCGGCAAATACCATTTTCCCGTCGAGAGTCGAGAGTAAATACCAGTGGAAAGAAAACTTCAACTATCCAAAAATATTGGGCATGAGACCACTGGAGTATATTGATTTAATTTATCAAAATTGCATAGAGTTCATCCAAGATTTTATGTATCTTTCTATAGATTTATATTTTCCAGACAATCTATATGTAGGTAGGTAGGTAGGTAGGTAGGTAGGTAGG
>SKZT01000110.1 GCA_007127235.1 Desulfobacteraceae bacterium | reverse complement strand
GGTATGTCCGAAACCAGATGCTGGAAGTGGAAAGCCAGGATTATGTCCGCACAGCCAAAGCCAAAGGTTTGCCTTCAGATAAGGTGCACTACAAGCATGCCCTGAAAAATGCGCTGCTTCCTTTTGTAACCATGTTCGGCCTGGTGCTCCCAGGTCTCATTGGAGGCTCAGTTATCATCGAGTCGATCTTTTCATGGCCGGGCATGGGACGCATGGCCTATGAGGCCATTTTGGCAAGGGATTATCCGGTAATTTTGACCGTCAACTTCATATCGGCCATTCTGGTGTTGGTGGGAACTTTTCTCTCGGATATACTTTATATGGTTGTGGATCCAAGAATTCGACTTTAAGCAGACATAGGCCATGAACACAGACCACAAAAAAATAGCCAGAACCCCTGAAGATGCTCATTTGCAAGCACCCCGGAAATCCATATTTTTTGTTTTCTGGCATGACTTCAAAAAAAATACCACGGCAGTGGCAGGCATGCTGATCTTTCTGGTCTTTTTCGTTATTGCTGTCACAGGGGTTATTCTGACAATAGGCACCGACCCTGTCCTGGATCCCTCCCTGATAAGACTTCAGGAAAAACTTCGACCGCCCCTCTCACAACCTTTAGTGGAAGACTTAAGCCCTGATGAAATACCCAAAATGGGGATCTATGTTTTGGGTACGGATGAACTGGGACGTGATGTTTTTGCCAGGATGCTTCAGGGAGCCTGGGTGTCCTTGACGGTCGGTTTCGTTGCAGTGGGCATATCCGTAATAATCGGTATTATATTAGGCGGCTGGGCCGGTTACTATGGAAACCATAAAATCACGTTGGGCCACGTTTTAGGTGTTGTTTCGATAGTTCTGGGCACCGTATGGCTTTTTAGAAACCAGCCTTTTGCAGGAATTCTGTTCTTCTCTGCAGGTGTTCTTCTGGCAGGCTACATCAGAAAAGCTCGCAAGAAATTCATGGGAATTTCGTCGCGAAAAAACCTGCTTTTTTTCCCTGTTCTATCCATGGATGCTTTGGTCACCGGACTTATTGATATTATGCTGTGTTTCCCAAGTTTTTTTCTGATTTTGACCGTTGTGGCTATTCTTCCATCAAGCATTTACAATATCATGATCATTATCGGACTCACCAGCTGGATGGGCACGGCACGTTTTGTGCGCGCAGAGTTTCTTGCCTTGAGGGAAATGGATTTTATCACCGCAAGCCGTGCTTTAGGAATGAGTGATCGTCGGATTATTTTCCTGCACATGATTCCCAATGCCGTCGCACCTGTTTTGGTCTCGGCAACCATCGGTATTGCCACAGCAATTTTAACAGAGGCCGGGCTGAGCTTTCTGGGGTTCGGCGTGCCGCCACCTCATGCGACCTGGGGCAATATTTTGTCAAACGGAAAAAATTTCCTGTTCGATGCTCCCTGGCTGACCTTTGTGCCGGGTATTGCCATTTTAATCGTGGTATTGGCTTTTAACCTTTTCGGAGAGGGTCTTCGTGACGCATTAAATCCAAAATTGCGGGAGCGTTTATAAAACATGGGGAAAGATCCGTTGTTGTCTGTAGAAAATTTGAAAGTCTATTTTTCCGGTGAAGAAAAAACCTCCAGGGCTGTGGATGGCATCAGCTACGAAGTGGAAAAGGGGGAAATCGTCTGCCTTGTGGGAGAGTCCGGTTGCGGTAAAACCGTATCCGCTTTGACCATTCTCGGACTTGTGCCAACGCCGCCAGGTAAGATAGTGGATGGAAAAATTCTTTTTAAAAATAACAATCTTTTGGACCTTACCGAAAAGCAACTGGAAAAAATTCGTGGTCGTGAGATTTCTATGGTCTTTCAGGAGCCCATGTCATCTCTCAATCCGGTTTTTACTATTGGTGATCAAATAAAAGAAGTGATTTTGAACCATGAGAAAACTGGAAAAAAAGAAGCAAAAGAAAGAACCATAAAGCTGCTGAAAGATGTCGGGATACCCTCTCCGGAAGACCGGATAAATGACTATCCGCATCATTTGAGCGGCGGCCAGCGCCAGAGGGTTATGATCGCCATGGCTCTTGCCTGCGGCCCGGATATGGTTATTGCAGATGAACCCACAACAGCACTGGATGTGACAGTGCAGGCGCAGATCCTGGAATTGTTCAGGGATCTTCAGCAAAAACGCAGGATGGCTGTTTTGTTGATTACCCATAATCTGGGGGTTGTGGCCGAAATTGCGGATCGCATATACGTTATGTATGCCGGAGTGATTGTTGAGACCGGATCGGTGGAACAAATTTTCCGGAAACCATGTCATCCTTATACAAAGGGCCTTTTAGCTGCGCTGCCAAGTCGATCCGGAAAAGGGAAAAAACTCTACAGCATCCCAGGAAATGTACCCGATGCGGCATTTAAACCTGCTGGGTGTCCCTTTAATCCGCGTTGTCCCAACGTCGAGGATGAATGCAAAGAAAAATTTCCACAGATGTGTGATTTTGAAAATGGTCATCAGGCCCGATGCCCCATAATATTCAAAAGGATAACATGAAACAGGAACTACCTGAGTCCGTTCCCCTGTTGAAAGTGGATGGGCTTAAAAAATATTTTCCGGTAAAGCGGGGGTTTTGGCAGAAAACCGTCGGCTGGATCAAGGCGGTTGATGGCGTCGATCTTGAGATCGAAAAAGGAAAGATTCTGGGC
>SKZT01000169.1 GCA_007127235.1 Desulfobacteraceae bacterium | reverse complement strand
TTGTCTATGACGTACAGCAGCAGGAAGACGGTCGAAAACTCGATGTGCTGATTAATCCCCGCATTATTGAAATGGAGGGGCAAACCATTTCCGAAGGGGAAGGATGCCTCTCAGTTCCTGATTATCGCTCTAACGTGAAAAGGGCTGAAAGGATTCTTGTGGAAGGCTATGACCGGGAGGGCAAGCCGGAGCGTATCGAGGCGGAAGGCATGCTGGCCATTGTATTGCAGCATGAAATTGATCATCTCAACGGAAAGTTGTTCATAGATCGCATCAGCCTTTTAAGGCGCGAACTTTATAAAAAAAGAATCAGAAAAAAATTAAAAGCTTCATGAATAAAGGATTTCGTATTATCTTTTTTGGAACACCGGATTTTGCCGTTCCGACCCTTAGTGCATTGGTGCACAGCAGACACCGGTTGCTCACAGTGGTAACCCAGCCGGACAGGCCCAAAGGGCGCGGCCAAAAATTGATGCACACACCCGTCAAAAAGGCAGCCATGGAGGCGGGTTTAGAGGTATTTCAACCGGAATCAGTCAATACTGCCAGCTTTTATGATAAAATGGCTGAAATACACCCGGACCTTTTCGTGGTCGTGGCATTCGGTCAGCTTTTTTCTGAAAAATTACTGAAAATACCTTCAAAAGGAACCATCAATGTTCACGCCTCGCTTCTTCCAAAATACCGGGGGCCAGCTCCTATTCATTGGGCCATGATAAAGGGTGAAAAAGAAACCGGAGTCACTACCATGCTGATGGCAAAAAAGATGGATGCAGGAGACATGCTTCTTTCTGCAAAAACACCCATTAAAAAATCCGATACCGCCGGCACTCTTCATGACCGTCTGGCCAATATCGGTGCGGAGCTGCTGGTTGAAACCCTTGAAAAATTTGAATCCGGAAAGGTCACTCCAAGACCTCAGGATCATACACAGGCCACTTATGCGCCCATGCTGAAAAAGGAAGATGGTCATATCGACTGGAGTCAGCCTCCTGAAAAAATTGAATATTTTATTCGTGCCATGTCCCCATGGCCTGGGGCTTTCACTTATTTTCAAAACAGACGCTTAAAAATTTTCAAAGCCATCCCCGCATCAGGAGAAAAAAATGCGAAACCTGGGACCGTATTAAAATCTTTTGAAAATGAACTTCGAATAGCTACCGGTCAAGACGGCGCAGTTGCTATTCTTGAAATCCAGGGAGCCTCTGGAAAGAGAATGAAAATCGAGGACTTTCTCCGCGGCAATACCGTACCACCAGAGAGCACACTTTTATAATAATTAGAAATTTAAATAATAAACAATGGATTCGAGAATCGCAGCCTTAGAGGTATTAAATCATCTGGATAACAGTCATAAAACCCTGGATATCCTGTTGGATGAGGTACTGAAAACAAAAAAATTTGCCTATAAAAAAGATCTTTCGCTTCTCCAGGCCATTGTATTTGGGGTACTGCGTCAGCAAAAGCGACTTGATTGGATTATCGAGTATTATTCCAATACTCCTCTTAAAAAAATCAGCCCGGAGGTTTTAAACATTCTGCGTATCGGCCTTTTTCAGATCATTTTCCTGGATCGGATTCCTGTATCTGCAGCCGTGAACACCTCAGTGGATCTTACCAAAATGTTTGCCCCTGCCTATACGGTCAAGTTTGTCAATGCCGTATTAAGAAAGGCAGCCGAGTCTTATCATGAAGTGGCTTTTCCCGATGCTGACACCGACCTAGCTGAAAACCTTTCCGTGAAAATGTCTTTCCCCACATGGATGGTTCAACGATGGCTGAAACGTTTCGGGCCCGGGGAAACCGAATCTTTGTGCAATGCAATAAACATCATCGCTCCCATTACTGTACGCACCAATGTATTGAGAACCACCCGGGAAAAACTGTTCAAATCCCTGCAAAGTGAAGTTGGCGATATTTGGCTCACCCCTGTTTCGCCCAATGGTATTTGTTTTACCAATCCCAGATCGGCCGTACCGGAATTGATTGCATTTCGAATGGGATGGTTTCAGGTTCAGGATGAAGCCGCGCAGCTGGTCACCACCCTTTTGGAACCGCGTCCGGGACAAAAAGTCCTGGATGCCTGCGCCGGTTTAGGGGGAAAAACGGGGCACATGGCTCAGATGATGAAAAATACGGGAACCATTGTGGCCATGGATGTGGAAAAAAGCAAGCTGAACAAGCTTTCCAAAGACATGGATCGTCAATTTATTTCCATTGTAAAACCCTGTGTTCATGATTTGAATCAACCCCTGAGAGGTAAACCTTATGCGGTATATGATCGGGTGTTTCTGGACGCCCCATGTTCGGGCATGGGCGTGCTTCGGCGCAACCCCGATGCCAAATGGCGCATAACCCGGGAAAAACTTGAATTATACGCAAAAAAGCAAAAGCTTTTTTTAGACAACCTGGCCCCTGCGGTCAAACCCGGGGGAATTATGGTATATGCCGTATGCAGCTTCGAGCCCGAAGAAACCGATTCAGTAGTGGACTCCTTTCTGGAGAGTCATCCTGAATTTACTCTGGATCCCCTACCCCGAAACCTGGTTGATTTAAACACCTCTTTGTTTTCCCCACAGGGATATTTCAGAAGCTTTCCCCACCAACATGACATGGACGGTTTTTTTGCCGCCAGATTTATTAAAAAGAGATAAGGAGAACATTTTTATGAAGCTT
>SKZT01000052.1 GCA_007127235.1 Desulfobacteraceae bacterium | reverse complement strand
CGAATTCATTCGCACTGCTGAGTTATGCATACAGATGAGGTTCATTTTTTGCGCATCTGGTTGTAAAACGGCTTTATGCGAATGAATTCGCACCTACAAATAGATCCAGATCTTCTGAGGTTCGTTTTTTTTCGCATCCGGTTGTACAAACATCTCTGTGCGAATGAATTCACACCTACAGGTAAATCCAGATCCGGCAGTTAACGCCATCATTGGGCAAGTTTGTCTTCCAGTGATTTCACTTTGCCTGTAAGCCGTCCGGCTGGTCCTTGGCGGTAATCGATTTTGATGGTCATATAAATACGGCCGCTGTCTTCTTTCATTCTTTCAAAGCACCGGTTGACAATTCCCATAACTTCTTCCCATTCTCCTTCGATGCATGTACCCATTGGACCGATCTGATGAGGCAAACCGCTTTCTTTTATAATTTTAACCGCTTTGGCCACATAGGCACTGACGCTGGCTTCTTTATCGGTGGGAAATATTGAAAAATCGATGATAACACTCATGACATCCTCCTTAGTGACTTAAGATCATGGCCGCTTCGTAAATTGCTTCCGACAGGGTGGGGTGCCCATGAACCGTGCGGGCGAGATCCTCTGCGCTTGCCCCGAATTCCACTGCAAGTACACATTCTGCGATCATGTCCGATGCCCTGGGGCCGATGATGTGAACGCCTAAAATCCGGTCCGTTTTTTTGTGGGCAAGAATTTTGACGAATCCATCCGTTTCTCCCATGCATCTGGCGCGACCGTTTCCTGTAAAAGGATATGTTCCTGTCGCGTAGGCTATATCACGCTCTTTCAGCTGTTCTTCAGTGAGTCCCACACTGGCGGCTTCCGGCCATGTATAGGTAATAAAGGGGATTGCATCATAGTTGACCTCCCCGGAATAACCGGCAATACATTCCACGGCGGCAATACCTTCGGCGGAGGCTTTGTGTGCCAGCATCGGACCCGCTATGATATCACCGACAGCATATATGGAAGGCACACTTGTCTGGTATTTTTCGTTTACCATTATGTATCCCAGTTTTTGATGGGTTTTTATTCCCAACTCTTCCAAGCCCAACCCTTCCGTCAAAGGCTGTCTTCCAACTGCCACCAGTAACCGGTCAAATGTCAGCGAATCTTTTTTATCCTCCTTTTCAACCTGAACTTCAATGCTGTTTTCAGAGACCTTGGCCTCGGTCACCTTGGTGTTCAGAAGAAAATTAAAACCCTGATTGGAAAGAATTTTTTGAAGACGCCTGGCCAGCTGGCCATCCATGGTGGAAGCTATACCCGGGAGCATTTCGATAACGGTGATCTCCGATCCCAGTCTTTGCCATACCGAACCCAACTCGAGTCCTATATATCCGCCCCCCACAATACCCAAATGTCTGGGAACAGAGGATAATGAAAGGGCTTCGGTGGAACTGATGATGTTTTCGCCGTCAAATGGAAGAGCTGGAATTTCGATGGGTTTACTGCCGGTAGCCAGAATGATGTTATCAGCTTCGTAAATTTCTGTTTCATCCGTACCAGATGCTTTTTTTACTTCCACCCGGTTTTTACCGGCAAGACGCGCCACCCCCCGGATGCGGGTAACCTTGTTTCTTTTAAAAAGGCCCTCAATGCCATTGGTCAGGTCATGGACTACTTTTTCCTTTCGTTTCATCATAGTCTCCAGATCCAGCCTGACATCCCCGATAATTACCCCATGCTCATTGAATCGTTCTTTGGCCATGTGAAAGTTTTCACTTGAATCCAGAAGAGCTTTACTGGGGATACATCCCACATTTAAACATACGCCGCCAAGACGGCCGTGTTTTTCAATACACGCTGTTTTCATGCCCAGTTGGGCAGCCCGCACCGCAGCCACATATCCTCCGGGTCCGCTTCCGATAATGATCAGGTCAAAGCGTTCTTTCGATGCCATGGCTAAATCTCCAACATAATTTTTTCAGGATCTTCGATAAGTTCCTTGATTTTCCGTAAAAAAGTAACCGCCTCACGGCCGTCGACAATGCGATGATCATAACTTAACGCCACATACATCATGGGACGAATGACGATTTCGTCATCGACAACCACGGGTCGTTTTTCGATCTTATGCATACCCAGAATTCCGCTTTGGGGATAGTTCAGGATGGGTGTGCTTAACAGGGAACCAAATACGCCACCGTTGGTGATGGTGAAAGTTCCTCCCTCCATATCGGAAACATCCAGTCGTCTTTCTTTGACTTTGTCCACAAAGTTAACGATGGCCTTTTCGATTGCTTTATAACTGAGGCGATCCGCGTGTTTGATCACAGGGACAACAAGCCCTTTTCCGGTGCCTATGGCAACGCCGATATGGTAGTATTTATGATAAACGATATCATTGTTTTCAATAAATGCGTTGATTTCGGGAAATTCTTTGAGTGCCCCCACGCAGGCCTTTATAAAAAAACTCATAAAACCGAGGGCAACCCCATGGGTATTTTTAAAATGATCTTTGAAACGGGAACGTATGTTCATTACCCGGCTCATGTCGATTTCGTTGAATGTAGTCAGCATGGCCGTTTTCTGCTTTGATTCCAGAAGCCTGGCGGCAATGTGCCGGCGAATCGGGCTCATGGGTTTTCGCTCGATGGCTTCATCTGCAGCCTCCTCAGGGGCTTTTTCAGTGGACTCATCCTCTTTATGCTCGGAAGG
>SKZT01000055.1 GCA_007127235.1 Desulfobacteraceae bacterium | reverse complement strand
CTTTCAGCTGCCTGTTGAAGTGTCTCTCCCAGGTTGACACTTCCTCCCGGAATTGCCCAGAGGCCTTCTGATGGCGGCTTGGCCCGTCGAACCAGTAACACTTTGCCATCTTTGAAAACAATTGCTCCAACAGCGATTCTTGGCAGATCGGGGTAAGCGCCCCTGGTTATTTTGGAGGTTTTTTCGGACATATAGTGAAAAAAATGCAAAAGCACAGCTTTTGCACTCCTATGCCAGTTCTGAAGCCGCTTCTTTCATCAATTGGCCTATGGCCAGATGCCGGGGGCATCTTTTTTCCGCCTCCGAGTAGTCTGCCCTGGGAATTTGATGTTTAACATTTGATGGAATTTCCTGAAAAAGCGTTACGGCCAGTTCCTTGTCCCCATAATTTCGGGCGTACATGAGATAGCGCATGACGTCGCATATCGGAATGGAATCTTTTAAAACCGGCTCGCAAAATTGGCTGCACCCGGCGCAATAGTCGGATGCGGTTTCATGATCGTAATTTTCAAAAAGTCTTAAATCAGAGGTTGTCAAACTTTTCCATCTCATGGCGGCGGCAGCGTTTGCCGAAAGCAGGTTCATACTGGGCATCTGGGAGCAGATATTGGAGATATCGCGGTTTTCCCATACAGCCATCAATTTTGCCTGCTCGGGAGTAAACCCCTTTTGAACAAAGTGCCCTGCAATTTCCAATTCGGCTTCCGAATCGGTCCTGACAGGCCCGCCCCCCTGGGTTTTCATGGCCGTAAGGCCGATTCCGGCATCGCGGCAGGCGGCCACCGCTCTTTTCATGGTATCACTGTGCATGATTCTGAAGTTGTAAGTCATCATGATTCCATCGATCCAGCCCAGTTTTGAGGCATCCAGAAGACAATTTTCCATGTTGTTGTGGGTGCTGAATCCAAAAAATCGAATTTTTCCTTTCGATTTGGCATCCTCTGCCCAGGCACGGGTCTTGTTATCAATTTCACTGACTCGGCGGATACCATGGACAAAGAAAAGATCGACGTATGATGTGTTCATCCTTTCAAGGGAAGTGTCCAACATTCTGGTTAATCCCGAAGGTGAACGCTCACCTGATTTGGTAACCAGAAATATCTGCTGACGGGCATCCGGGTTGCTTTGGAAAAATCTGCCGATTCCTGTTTCACTTTGCCCGTAGCCATATGAGTTGGCCGTATCCCAGTGGGTAACCCCCAATCCTAAGGCCTGTCTCAGAATAATCTGATTTGAAGGAATATCAAACATACCTCCCAGGCTTAAAATGGAAACCTGAACTCCGGTTTTTCCAAAAGGGCGGGTGGGTACCCGTGAAGGTTTGTTTTCAGAGGCCTCTGCGCGGGAAATTCCGGCGGCATATGGGGCCACTACAGAACCAATACCCGCAACACCAGCCGTCTTTAAAAAGTCCCTTCTTGTATAACCTTTCTTTCGGTAATTCATATCCGGTTCCTCCTTGATTATCGTGTAAGCAAAAACGAATGTTCCCGGTTTCTGGATTCGTTTTCAGCATTGATTCTAATGGCCCGTTTTCCTTTTACGGGGCATTCGTGTTGACATATACCGCAACCAATACATTTTTCAGGATCTACATACGGTTGTTGAAGTAAAATGAGTATGTCCGCTCGAGTATCAACCGCGTAATATTGTGCGTAGGGGGTCGGATTGAAAATTTCAATCCTGTTTTCGCTGTTTCCGGTAATCGGAAACGGGTCAGAATTTGGCGTATCGGAAAGTTTCAGGAAATAATCGCCTGTGGCAAACCGATGGGGTGGAAGCGCTTTATCCGTTATTTCCACAACATCAGAATCGGTTATTTTTGTTCGGAGCCCGGTGTAATCGCGAACATCCTGAAAAATGTCTCTGGTAAAGATCGCTTTTGGGCTTACGGGGCAATTTTCCTGACACACAATGCAAGGAAGGCCCATGGCCCAGGGAAGACATCTGCCATAGTCAAGAAAAGCCATCCCGATTCGAAGGGGTCCCTGATTTTCAAAGGCCCCTGTTCCCATTCGTTCATCAAGGGTGATGGGCCGGATTGCCGCGGTAGGGCAAATATTGCCGCAGGCAATACAATTATGCTGGCAGCCGCTGGTACCCACCCGAAAATTGAGAGATGGCGTCCACAGAGCCTCAAAGCCGGTTTCCAGTCCTGCAGGTTGAATGACATTGGTTGGGCAGATACGCATGCACTGGCCGCATTTGATACATCGTCTCAAAAAATTTTCCTCGTCAAGCGAACCCGGCGGTCTCACCAATCCTGCCTGCCAGTTAAGGGTTGTCCCTCCGCTGAGCCTTATCATGGGAGGGATAAACACTCCGGTGGCAATGGAAATCACTATTCCCCGCCGGGTTAAATCCGGTGACACCCGCTCTCCGGATTCAGAAGGATATATCCGATATGTCATCGTATCATGGCGGCAATCTTTCAGGCAATTCATGCAAAGGACACATTCATTAACCCGGATTTTTGAAGTCGGGGAACAAGCCCCTTCACAGTTTCTTTCGCAAAGTTCACAATTGGTGCATTGGGCCCTGGTTTTGGCGATTCTGAAAATGGCAAAACGCCCCAGAATTCCAAACAACGCACCTAAAGGACAAATATAACGGCAATAGAATCGTGGCCTGAAAAAATTTAAAAAGATTGCAGCCAGAAAGATAGAGCCAATTACCCAGGCACCATCATAAAAACGCTGTGCTGCTGTGAGATGCACCACAGAACCGTCCACCAGAGAAAGAATCGCCAGATTAACAGAGCGGTAAAGCAGACTAATGGGATCCAAAAGGCCTATTTGAAGCGAACCTACCAAAAGAGGGTGACCCGCCATAAAAATACCTGATAAATCGACAATGGCTGCCGCCAGAAAAAAGAATAACAGAAAATATTTGGTAGATTGCCATGGACTGTATCGATTGATTGAAACCTTATACTTCAATGGCTGTTTATATTTTGCACAAAATCCGAGAAACTGATGAATCGCTCCGAAAGGACAAAGCCATCCGCAAAAAAAGCGTCCCAGGATAAGGGTTAGAACCACCGTGAGCAATCCCCATAAAAGGCCTGCGTAAAGCGTTCTTGTGGCCAAAAGTGTCCCGAGTCCAACAAGGGGATCAAGCTGAATAAACCAGTTGATAGGCCATCCTCTAAGCTGCCACCATCGCTCACCCAGAGTGGCGGCCAAACAAAACCATAAAAACAGGATTACAAAAAATATCTGGCTGATCCGGCGAACAGAGGTAATCTTCATAAGCTTGATTTACCCCGCGTTGATTTGGATGAGATTTATGGAGTTGAAATCAGCCGTACCCACCCCTCTGTCCTGGGCTTTCAAAATGTGGGGAAAATTTTCCAGTGATTTTTCCAAAAGTGTTGCACCAAATGCGTCCGCCGCCACCTGGTCCGTAGAGACAATCATGGTATGGGTCTGTTTTAAATCGGACAGGGAACCACCTGTCGGACCGTTGGTCATCATGGTCCATATGCCATCGAGAATCACCAGGGTAGGGGAGACCATCACCGCAAGCTCTTCGATAACACCATGAACATCCTGATGAAAAATGTTTCTGCGTCCACCCAAAAGACCATACCAGTTTTTCATAGTCATGGAAGCCCCGCTTCGATGATGGTCTTTAACAGGAGCCATGCCGATCACTTTGGTAATACCGTCAAAAGGAGCGTAGAGAAGAGGCCATTGGCGGATCAGTTTTGCATCTTTTACCGTGGTGGGATGAAAAAGGTTTTCACGCGGAAGTATCAATTTGGCACCTTCGGACAAGGCGGCTTTTTCAATTCCGGAAAGCAGAAAACAGGTGGCCGGATCGTTTATGGGATTGTCGGTTACAGTCACGGACTCAGCCCCTGCCGCAAAACACAGGCGCGCAGTTGCAGAAACCAGGTCCGGATGTGTAGTGGCTGAAAGAGCCGGAGGAGATGCAAAAGCAGCATTGACTTTTAATAGAACCCGGTCGCCTTTTTCAATAAATTTTTCAATTCCACCCAAAGCATTCAATGCCGTTTCAAGGGCTTTTTTTCGATCATCTGTACCCCGGACAATGGCCATGGAAGGACGTATATGAGAAAGGGAAAAATCGGGTAATGAAACAAGTCTGGTTTGTTTTGATATTGCCGGTGGACCTTCAGGATCATAAAAAAGATAGGCCAGAGAACCCGCTGCTACCGTACAACCCAGCGCTTTGGCAGCACGAATCAGAAATTCCCGTCGCTTTATTTCAGGTGCCTTTTCAAACTCCTCCGGAATTTCCGTCTTTTTATTCTTGTAATTTTTCATAAATTAATTGAAGCAATCTGTTTGCATCCTCCTGATTATTAGCGTCATACACTCCTGCCAGATAATCTCCGGCAGTAAAAACCCCATTAAACGTGCCGAAAAAATCGACCATTTTTCCATCCGGACCGTCCATTTTCTCCGAAACATCTGTCCCACCGTAGGTTATCAAAAACTGAACGAAATCTTCGGCTTTCTCTGAAGCTTTTTCAGAAGAACTTCTTCGGGAAATAAACGCCGTGAGTTCATGATTTTCAAACCGGTATCTTGCTGAAAAAATCCGGTCAAGACCTTCAAATCCAAAAGCATTGGTGGGTATAAACCTGACACTGTATTTTATAAGACCTTCTTTTGGAAACAGATCAATTTCGGCAATGGTCTCCGTGGATACAGGGTTTTGATCATTGAAAGCTTCTGCGAGCAAAAGAAGATGTTCCCGGGTTTGGCCGGAGACCTGGGATGCAATAATTTCCCCGTAATAGGGGCCGTGAACCCAGAAGAAAGCATTTTCGGTGCTATACGCAAACTCAGCCAATGCCTCCGACTCTGAACCGTCACGTCTTTGAGCACTGTAGACTGCAAATGCATTTAGCGTATTGCCCATGTCGTAGATAAAAACCTCATACCATACATCTGAATTATCAATGGGAGTCAAACGCTGGGCAAAAAGATTCTCAAAGCCCGCAGGCAGATACAGCTCAGCTTTGCCATCGATTTTATCCGATAAAGTCAGGCGATCAAAAGTTTCCGGCGGCGAAAATATGGAAAATTTATCCGGAGGTACTAAAGGTGAATCCGTTTCCTGTTTTTCCAGTACAAAAGCGATTTGAGGTGTTTGGCGAATATTTTCCAAAGCCTTTACGGCAGGATTAAAATCAAGATGATACCAATAAACACCCACGGCAATAACAGCCAGAGTAAAAAGGATCAGATAGCTCAGAATCGTTTCTAAAGCGCCTGGAGAATTGGTTTTGGCATTGGTTTCTTCTTCCAACTGCCCGAAATTGTTTTTTTTCATACCCGTAAATATATAGCAGTGAATGGATGACGGCAAACTTTATAACATATTTTTTTATCGCCGTCATGTGGTTTTATAATGATCAATTCTGCCATTTTCACCGGCATGCATGGCCACCGTGTGGTTATCGTTGACACCTCAGAAAGAAGTCACTATACATATATTTACCGTAAAAATTCGGATGGACGTTATGGACTTTGTGGACAAGATGGACTTTAGGACGGTGTTGAGGGTGAAATTCACATTTCATAGCGGTTTAGCAATGATAATCACTTCAACTGAGCGATCTCATAAAATCCATCAGATTTTTAACAAGGAGGTTAATTCATGAGCACCACATTCAAAGATGATGACTGGATCTGGGCGGTTATTCAGGATCCCGAGAAAAATCCTCAGTACCTTGGACAGCGTGATGATCAAAAAGGTGTTTTCTATATTCCTATATTTAAAGAAAAAGATCAGGCTCTGCAATGCATGAACCTCTTAAAAAAAGATGAAGCTTTCAAATATGAACCGCAGGCTGTCTTTTATGGAGAATTGATTAATGATGCCCAAAAAAACGGTTTTCTGGTGGTTCTCATTGACGGTGAGGGAAAAATTCAGGAGTGGATTCAACCCTGAATGAAATGAACCACACCGGTATGCATTGGGCTCAGGCCTGGGGTGATTAAAATTGTTTCAAGATTGGCCTGAAAAATCCTCTGAGTTTTGTTCTGTTACAGATACCAGGTGTCAGGTGTCAGGTTGGGTGATTAAAATTGTCACGAGATTGGCCTGAAAAATCCTTCGGGTTTTGTTCTGTTACAGGTTTCAGGTGTCAGGTGTCAGGATATGGAGAAGACAAATTGCAGATACCTGAAACCCGAAACCTGACACCTGAAACCAACTTTCCTCTCAGACCCGACCGGTGGATGAAATCACTGGCAACTTGAGAAGCTCCATGGTTATCTCCCGATAAGATGGCGCTCGGTATGAGCCAGGGTCAGGACATCCACACTTTGGGCGCCTTTTTTGGCAAGAAGCCCTGCACATTCATTTACCGTGGCTCCCGTGGTAAGCACATCATCAATTAACAGCACCTTTTTTCCTTCGATTTTAAGCGGGTAAGCCACTTCAAAGACTCCCCTCATATTTTTCACTCTCTCTTCTTTGCCCATCCCCACCTGCGATTTCGTTCTTTTTTTTCTGCGCAGTATGTCCGGGTCTATATTGTCAATTATGTAATCAAACCCCATTTTATTCGACCACTCCGGCCATTTTCTGACCAGTTGAAATGATTGATTGAAGCCTCGTTTTTTCATCCTCCCGTTATGAAGCGGGACAGGTATGATAACATGGACCTTTTTTGGATCCCAGTTACGGATAAACTCTGAAAACAACAGCAGCCCCAAAGGCTCTGCAAGGTATGGCTTTTGATAATATTTCAAACAATGGATTGTTTTTCTCAAGGCTCCGTCATAAAGGCCATATGCCCTCGCTTTTTCAAACTTTGCGGGCTTCTTGATGCATGTGCCGCAAATATGATCTTTTCCCTCCCGGCTTCTGAACATAAATCCGCAAACTGAGCATTTCGGAGATTTTACTTCCACATAATTCTGCATACAAGAAGAACACAAAAAACCTTCCATAACATTTTTAAAGGATAACGTTATCAAATCGGTTTTTTCAATCCCAAAAGAATGCCGTTCATTATCACAGGTAAAAAAAATGCCGCATACGATACAACGGGATGGAAAAACCGCATCAAGAAAAATTTTATAAAATTTTTTTAAAAAAAAGCGCATATTTTAATCCATGTCCAAAACATGTCGCATTGCATGATTAAATCATTTTTCAAATTACTTTATAAGTAGTTTTAAATACTGCAATGCAATAATTATATTGATTAATGAACAATTAAAACATCCTGTTTTTAATAGATATCGTAAACGTTTGCTCTATTAAAAACTTGACTTCCGTGATTAATTTTTGCATAAAAGAACTAGACATAAACAAATTGATCAAAATAAATATAATAAAAAAAATCGGAGGATAAAAAAATGAATCCTCAATATTTCCCCAAATTCGTTCGAATCGGTGATGGAACCCGTCTGCAAATCAGACCATTGCTGAAGAAAGATGAAAAAAATTTGCGTGAATACTTTTTAAGGCTTCCGTCAAATGAAGTGGCTCGCTTAAAAAATGATATTACCAATCCCGCGGTTGTTAAAAAAATGATTTATGACCTGGATTATGATTCGGTTTTTCCCTTGGTAGCTCTGGACAATGGCAAAATTGTTGGAAGTGCGGTCATCAAGTTTAACCCGGTTGGATGGACCCGTCACCAGGCGGAAATCCGGGGTACGGTTGACCCGGAATACCGGGAAAAAGGGCTTTCCACACAACTTATTGATATTATGGTAGAAATTTCAAAGACCATGGGTATAGATCAGTTGACCGCCGAGGTTTCACCGGCTCTGGATGAGGCCTATTTTCTCTGTGAGAAGGTGGGATTCAAAGAAGCCGCCGTATTGAAAAATTTCATAAAAGATCAGGAGGGTAAATACGAAGATCTCGTGATCATGGTCAAAGAATTATGAAATTTAAAGTCGGGCTTTTTTCCCATAACAGTTAAATCCTACGTAAGATTGGCGGTAATGTTTGAGCAAATGGGTGAGTTTCCTGTCCGGAATTTTTACCTCTGAGAGCCTGTCCTTAATTTGATCTTCCGATAACTTTACGTTGAGGCTTCGTTTATCAATGTTGATTTCGATAATGTCGCCATCTTTGATGGCCCCTATAGCTCCCCCGTTATAAGCTTCCATTTCTACATGTCCGATGCATGGCCCCACGGTAGCTCCTGAAAAACGGCCGTCGGTAATCAGGGCTACTTTTTTGAATCCAGCACCTTTAATAGCATCTGTGGGTGTGAGCATCTCAGGCATGCCTGGAGCCCCTGCAGGTCCCTGAAAAGGAAGTACCACGACATCGCCTTCGATAATTTTCTTTGTTTCAATGGCATCCAGCAATTCCTGTTCGCTGTAAAACACTTTTGCCGGTCCGGTATGGGTTCTCATTCCGGAATCCAAAGCGGTTTGTTTAATGACGCAGGATGAGGCAATATTTCCTCTCAGCACTGCAATGCCACCTTCTTTGTGTATGGGGTTATTAACATCCCGAATAACTTCGGAATTGGTCACTTTCCCTTTTTCTGCGATCTCCACAATGGAATTGCCGTTTATGGTTTGGCTGTTTTTGAGCATACCTTTGAGGTTATGCAAAACTGCCGGAACACCTCCGGCATTGTCAATATCAGCCATTTCATTGGGACCGGCAGGAATGATCGAACATAAATTCGGGGTGTGCCGGGATATTTCATCGAACAGACTGACATCAATATCGATACCGGCTTCTTTTGCAATTGCGGGAATATGCAATACGGTATTGGTGGAGCCTCCCATGGCCATATCCACTCTAATGGCATTTTCAAAGGCTTCCGCTGTCATGATTTGACGGGGATTAACCTCTTTTTGGACAAGTTCGACAATTTTTTTACCCGTTTCATAGGCCTGTTTTTTTTTCAGCTCGGATGTGGCAAGAGTTGTTGCACACCGGGTTAAAGACATTCCCAGCACTTCGGTAACCACCGCCATGGTGTTTGCGGTATAAAGCCCGACACATGAACCCGCTCCGCAGGCCATGCAAGGAAGCAGATCATTGGCCTGCTCAAGAGTCATTTTACCCGCTTTAACCTGGCCGACAACACTGAAGCCCAAAATCGGATGATTCTTTTTGCCCTCGATAACATTGGCTTTCATGGGTCCCCCTGTCAAAATGGCTGTGGGCAAATCAAGCCTTCCGGCTGCCATGAGCATCCCGGGGGTAATCTTATCGCAATTGGTCACCCCAACCCATCCATCCAGAGAATGGGAAAGCATCATGATTTCAATGTTGTCCGCAATATTCTCCCGACTGGGAAGACTAAGCCGCATTTCCGCAAACATGGCGATGCCATCACACACACCGGGAACACCCCATTCAAATGGGATTCCCCCTGCATCACGCACGCCACGTTTGACTTCCTGTGTCAATTCATTCAAATGAATATGACCGGGAATCAAATTATTGTAACTGTTGGCAATACCAATAAAAGGCTTTTCGGAAAGGATATCTTCCCTGGAAACTCCTGCTGACATCAGCAGTGCACGATGGGGAAGTGTTTCCACTTTCTTCTTTAAAATGTCCGATCGCATGCGAATTCCTCCAAATCAGGTTCTTGCTAAAAATGTTAAACCAGGCAGGTTGTATCCTAATGAACTTTTTTCATGGTGTCAAATTGGTAAAAATTATTCCGAAAACTCAAGCATATAGCTTGACCATTCACAAAGCCTTTTGTATTCTTGGTAACATTTTTGCAACTTCTTAAAAAAAAAAAGAGGATCGATGCGAAGATTTCTTACCTGGACCCCCATTTTATTTTTACTGTTTCTTGTTCAATCCTATTTCTGGGTGCCCACTTATGAAGAACAGACCCGGGGCAATACAGATCGGCTTCACCACTATATTACGGCTTCCATTGGTGATGCTCAAATTTTAAATCCGATTCTTTCTGCCGATTCTCCAAGTTCCGATATCAATGGAAAAATTTTCGAGGGCCTTTTGGATCGGGATAAGGATCTGAGTTTTCGTGGACGTCTGGCAACCCACTGGGAAATATATCAAAAAGCCTATTTTTATATCAACGAGCATGCCGATGTGCCGGCTTCGGTGTCCAATGCACCTGAAGATATAGTCAGACTGCTGCGAAAAGCCATGAAAACATCACAGGATAACCAGGGCCTTTTGCCTTCTGCGTTGAAAAATATCCGCAATATCGAATTAATTGCCCCCCAATATTTTGAAACCAGGGTTTCGGCAGCTCAGCCGGGTAAAAAACCTGAGTCAATTTCCTTGAGTGTTTCCGCACCTCATCGGGTGCGTATTACCCTGAAAAATGTCGATCAGCACCTGTTTTCCCATTTGACAGAAATTCTGGGTGAAAATTATTTTGAAAGTTTTGACCCAATGCTTTATGTGTCCGGCTTTCCCGAGGATTTCTCCGGAGATCAAAAGCAGCTTGCAGATAGTGTTTTGCCTGCGGTGGAACATAATCCGGTGATT
>SKZT01000182.1 GCA_007127235.1 Desulfobacteraceae bacterium | reverse complement strand
TAGGTGCTGTGTAGAAAATATTGACTTTATATTTCTCAACAACCGCCCAGAACCGTCCGAAATCAGGATAGTTGGGCACGCCTTCAAACATGATGGTGGTCGCGCCGTTGCAAAGGGGCCCGTAAACGATGTAAGAATGTCCTGTTACCCAGCCGATATCTGCTGTACACCAATAGATATCTCCATCGTGATAATCAAATACCATTTTGTGGGTGAAGGCTACGAAGGTCAGATAACCCCCGGTGGTATGCATAACACCTTTGGGTTTTCCTGTTGAGCCGGAAGTGTAGAGGATAAATAAGGGATCTTCGGCATCCATTTCTTCGGCAGGACAATTGGCATCTACTGTGGCAACTTCTTCATGGTACCATTTATCAACGCTGTCATTCCAGTCTATTTTGACCTTTCCTGCAACCCTGTCAACTACCAGGTGGGTCTCGACAGTGGGGCTGGCTTTGAGAGCCTGATCAGCATTAGCCTTTTGAGGAATGGCCTTTGCGCCCCTGAAAGTACCATCGCATGACACGAGCACTTTAGTTTCACAATCCTGGAGTCTGCTGGCCAGAGCATCTGCGGAAAAACCACCAAATACCACGGAATGGATAGCGCCGATTCTTGAGCATGCCAGGATACCAATGGCCAGTTCGGGAATCATCGGAAGATAGAAACTTACTCTGTCACCTTTTTCGACTCCCTGTTTTTTCAAAACATTGGCAAACTTGCAGACTTCTTCATGAAGCTGTTTATAGGTGAACTTTTTACTCTCGCTGGGATCGTTGCCTTCCCAGATCAGAGCTACCTGATCGCCTCTTTTTTCAAGATGCCTGTCAAGGCAGTTATAGGAAATATTAAGCTTGGCATTTGTAAACCATTTGATGTAAAGCTCTTCAGGGGTGTTGCCAAACTTATAATCCAACACTTTGTCCCATTTTTTAAACCAGGTGACGTACTCTTCGGCAATTTTTGCCCAAAAAGTATCCGGATCTTCCAGCGACTCTTTCCACATCTTTTTGTATTCGTCAAAACTCTGGATGTGGGCTTGTTTTCTGAAATCTTCAGGCACGGGGTAAATCTCTTTCAAAGTAACTTCTGTCATGTAAAATCCTCCGAAATTATGTGAGTTTAAGGTTAAAAAACATCCACAGACCTTCAGGATACTCAAACTGAGCGGATTCAGTTCGGCCGCCGCAATGAACTTCCGGCAACCCGACATCCTTCAAGTCGGTTTATATATCGTCTATAGATTAAAGGTGCAATAAAAATCTGAATAAATGTCAAAAAAAAATCCAAAACCAAGAATAAAACAATTTAGCCTACCTTTTATCATTGACAAAAAGATAGCATTCCGTGAAAAATTAACTAAATCATCCTTGTATTGATATCAACTTTATATGTCAACTGTATCCAGTATATTTTTTTATCCATCATACCCTGAGAGGAGGAAAAATGACCATTGAAAACAACCAAAAGATACCAAACGGGTTTTCGCGCCGGGAATTTTTAACAGTCACTGCAGGAGCAATGGCTTTTGTGGCTCTAGGAGGATTTTGCTGTTCTCCCGGAAATGTACGTTTTACCCTTCCGCCACTGCCATATGAGGATAACGCATTGGAGCCGGTTATTTCCTCAAGGACCATGGGTTTTCATTACGGAAAACATCACAAGGGATACCTCGACAATTTAAACAATCTCATACGGGACACAGATTATGCCAAAATGCCGCTGGAAAATATTATCACCGCGACTGCCGGAAATCCAGAAACCATGGCTATCTTTAACAACGCGGCACAAACATGGAACCACACCTTTTACTGGAACAGCTTAAAACCGGGCGGCGGCGGCGATCCTTCCGGGGAACTCAAAACATTGATTGAGTCATCCTTTGGCAGCGTGGACAAGTGTAAAGAAGCCTTTGCCGACGCAGCGGTTACTCAGTTTGCCAGCGGATGGGCCTGGCTGACTTATGACGGACAAAATATTGGCGTGATGAAAACAAGCAATGCAGACAATCCCATGACCCACGGTTTAAACCCACTTTTAACCATCGATGTATGGGAACACGCCTATTACCTGGATTACCAGAACAGGCGTAAAGACCATGTCAATGAGGTAATTGAAAAACTGCTCAACTGGGATTTCGCCTCGCAAAACCTGGCAATTGTCGCCGGTATTTTGTGAAAGCCATAATAACGCATAACCTGAAAGCTTTATAGTCCCGAAACTTTCAAAGAGCCTTTCAGGTGAGCGCCAAAGTCAAAAACATTGAATATCCTTCGACATCTGAAAGGAATACCATGAACCAGGAGATTAAAAAATTTGTAGCCGGCATGCCTCATTTTTCCTTTTTACCAGAAGTCAAAATAGACGAGATTGCCGAAAATGTGCAAATTGAGAGCTATTCCAAAGAGACCTGCCTTGCCATTCAGGGGAAGACCAAATTAGATTATATCTACATCGTCAAAAAGGGCAAACTGTCCATTTATGAAGAATTTGAGGAGCAACGGGAGCTAAAAGGGCATATTAAAAAAGGCGAAGTATTTGGAGGTATTTCTCTTTTGATGAACGGAGGAATTTCTATCAGAACCGTTTTTGTCGATCCCGGATCACAACTTTATTTGGTTCCAAAAGAAATATTTTTCGATCTGTGCGAAAGTTCCAAACACTTTTATGAATATTTTGTAAAAAATTTCAGCAAACATGTTTTTGATCCCGCCCTTCGACGCCTTATCGAATCGGGGCAAGCCAAGGATTTTCTGTCTCATATCCCACCGTTTTCTTTTCTTCCGGAGGAAGGCCTCGAGCAGGCCGCCAAATCTCTGTCCATGGTTTCTTATCCCGGGGGAACCATTGTTCAGGTACAGGGACGTTCGCGTCTGGGTTATCTTTACATTCTTCAAAAAGGGCGGGCAGAAAGGTATTTCGAGGAAGAAGGCAAGCAAACCATGAAATCGGTTCTCGACGAGGGAGATATTTATGGCGGGATATCCCTGCTTCTTAATGATGGTGTTCCCATCAGAACGCTTCATATCCTGGAAGATTCCTATTTTTATCTGCTTCCCAAAGATGTATTTCAAAAACTGGCCGACCAGTATGAAGATTTTACAGAATATTTTACGGATATTTTCGGTAAAAGAATGCTGAATAGAACCTACGCTTCCATCATTGCAAGGGCATCGACTCTGGCCGACGAAAGCCAGCAGTTTTTCAATCAGCCCGTCCGCCAGGTTTACGATGCCAGCCCCGCCATTGGGGAGCCTGGCATGACTATTCAGCAGGCAGCAAAAAAAATGGGCCAGGAAAAAACCAGTTATTTGATCATCCCCGCAGCGAAAGACAGCGAAGCCGGCATCATCACCACCAGCGATCTGGCCCATAAGGTTATCGCCGGTGGTTATGACTATAACACATCCACCGCGCAAGTCATGACAAGTCCATTGATCACCATTAAGGATTACGCCATTGTTTTCGAAGCTCTGATGAAAATGATGGAACACGATATTAAACATCTTCCGGTTACCAACAACCAGGACAAAGTGGTGGGCATTATCTCCAATCGCGAGCTGGTTTCATCCCAGGGCCAATCCCCCCTTTTTCTGCTTCGCGAAATATCCAAAGCGGAGTCATTCAAAGAGATTGCCGACAAGCACAAGCGGATGCCGAAACTGGTAAAAAGTTTGATAAACAGCGGGGTTTCATCCCGAAACATCAACCGGATGGTTACCACAGTCTCAGGGGCGACCTTAAAAAAAATCATGGAGTTTGCACTTCAGGAAAAAGGCCCTGCCCCCAAACCCTTTTCTTTTGTAATTTTCGGAAGTGAAGGTCGCAACGAGCAAACCCTGAAAACCGACCAGGACAATGCCATCATTTATGAAGATGTTTCAGACAGTGAGATTGATGAGATAAACGATTATTTTTTGGATTTGGGAGAAAAAGTATGCAACATGTTAGATCAGGCAGGCTATAAATTCTGCGATGGCGGCATCATGGCCAAAAACCCCCAGTGGTGCCAACCTTTAAGTGTCTGGAAAGATTATTTTTCAAGGTGGATTCATAAAGCTGAAGGCGAAGACCTGCTTCAGGCCAGTATTTTTTTTGATTTCCGTCTGGGTTATGGCGAAAACTATTTTGTGGAAAACCTTCGCAAACACCTATATGATGCCATTCAAAACTGGTCGGGTTTTTTGAGGCACATGACCGAAAACGCGCTGCACTTTAAACCTCCGCTGGGTTTTTTCAGAAATTTTCTGGTTGAATCCAAAGGCAAGCATCGCGACTCTTTAGATATCAAAGGGGCCATGATGCCGATAGTGGATTTCGCCAGAATTTATGCCCTGAAAAACAGGGTTGAAGCTACCAATACTTTTGAGCGGCTTTATGAACTCTATCTGAAAAAAGTACTTACCAGACAGGAATACGATGAGCTGGAAAAAGCATACAGTTACCTGATGCAGCTTCGGTTTTCACGCCAGATTGTCTCCGCCGAAGAGGAAGGCGGGCCCGATAATTTTATCAATCCCGGACGCCTTACCCATATTGAACAATCCATGCTTAAAGAAATTTTCAAACGTATTGAAAAATTCCAATCTAAAATGAACTTTGAATTTATCGGAATCGCATAAGGTAGCATTTTGACACTCAGCGTTGTCCTTTTTACCGCAGGCCTGATCATCATTTACTATGGTGCCGAATTTTTGGTCAGCGGAGCTTCAGCTCTGGCCCGCAGCCTGGGGATGTCACCCATGGTCATCGGCCTTACCGTCGTGGCTTTTGGTACATCCGCTCCTGAAACATTCGTCAGCGTCGTGTCCTCTCTCAAGGGCAAAAGCATGCTTGCCGTGGGAAATGTAATTGGAAGCAATATCTGTAACATCGCCCTTGTCTTAGGACTTTCAGCGGTGTTTTTACCCATTCCGGCTCAGACATCGGTTGTTCGCAGAGATATCCCCATTATGCTGGGCATATCCCTTTATCTTCTGGTAATTTCTTACAATTCTGTTATCGGACGGATAGAAGGCATTACGCTGATCATTGGTATTTTCTCGTATACCTTCCTAAATTATTACATTGCCCGCAGGGAATTGAAAAAACTGACCGGCAAAGTATCTTTTGCTAAACCCCTGACTTCCCCCAAAAAATGGGGATCACGCCTTAAGCAAATCGGCCTGGTCATTGTGGGCATTGCGGGTGTAGTCGCCGGCGCAGAATTAATCATCGACTCGGCTGTAAAAATCATGAGCATTCTGGGAGTCAGTGAAAAATTTATCGGTTTGACCATAGTCGCTTTCGGCACATCCTTGCCCGAATTGGCCACTTCTGTAGTAGCGGCATGGAAAAAAGAAATGGATATCAGCCTCGGAAATCTGGTGGGAAGCAATGTATTTAATATTCTAAGTGTACTGGGCATAGCATCCCTGATCAGACCCATTGTTATTCCTGGCGGCTTTATCCAAAGCGGATTGATTTATGATTACCTCATGATGATTTTCATCAGTTTTCTTCCATGGCTCATGATGCGGACAAGTTACAAAATCAGCAGGTTCCATGGCTTGTTTTTATTGAGTTGTTATGGCGCATACCTTGCATGGTTGATCATCAACGCTTAACTTGATATAAATAACATTGTGAACATACCGTTAGCCTGCAAACGGTTCTCATATTTGCTCATGATACAGGTAAAATGGTCTCGTCAAACAGGGACTGACAAAATGGAGTTTTAATATGTTTCAAAATCCGCTGAAAGCAAAAACCGGGCGAAATGATCCATGCCCGTGTGGAAGTGCAAAAAAATTCAAGAAATGCTGTATGAACAAAGATGCTTATGATCCTTCCGCATTAAAAGACCTATATTACAAACAATACAAGATCAGGTTAAAAAATCAGAAAGATATCCAAAAACTTAGAAAAGCCGGGCAATTGGTAATCAATACATTGGACCTTGTTGAAAAAAACCTTTGTGCAGGCATGAAAACCGAGGAAATCAACACTCTGGTTCACGAGTATACCATCGCCCACAAAGCAATACCGGCTCCTTTGAATTACCGGGGGTTTCCCAAAAGTGTATGTGTTAGTGTAAATGAAGTGATTTGCCACGGTATACCCGGAGAGCAGGTCTTAAATGACGGTGACATTGTCAATGTGGATGTAACCTCTATCCTGGATGGCTATTACGCTGATGCCAGCAAAACTTTTTTTATAGGCAAGGGAGGCAGAGAAGCGATCAGCCTTGTCGATATTGCGAGGGAATGTTTAAAAAGAGGCATTAAAAAAGCACAACCAGGAAAAACCCTTGGGGATATCGGATGGGCCATTCAAAGTTATGCTGAACAAAGCGGATGTTCTGTTGTAAGGGAATTCGTAGGCCATGGAATTGGATTTGATTTTCATGAAGCACCGCAGGTTCCCCATTACGGGCAAAAAGGTGAAGGCATCAAACTGGTGCCGGGAATGGTATTTACCATCGAACCCATGATTAATCTGGGCAAAAAAGACCTTCGCATATTACCGGATAAATGGACAGCGGTTACCAAGGACAATTCCCTGTCTGCTCAGTTCGAGCAGACCATTATAATCACGGAAGATGGTTGCGAAAGCCTTACACCCTATGAACTTTAAAACCGAAAAATAATACCAAATTCGGGTACCATATTATATGATAACAAATCGTTTTACTGTTTTAATGATTTCCTCCGGAGAATCCATCACCTGGAAGATATCCATATCATCGGGGGAAATTTTCAATGTTTTCAGCAACTGATTTTTGAGCCAATCAATCAAACCGGACCAGTAATCAGAACCCACAAGAATTATGGGAAGGGGCTTGATTCGCTGGGTCTGAATAAGGGTGGCGGCTTCAAAAAACTCGTCCAGGGTTCCCAAACCTCCGGGCATGATAATGTAGGCCGTTGCATACTTTATAAACATTACTTTGCGGATAAAAAAATAATTAAATTCTACTTTAATGTTTGAGTACGGGTTCGGGATTTGCTCACGAGGAAGAACGATGTTTAAACCTATGGATTTTCCACCGGCTTCGGCAGCTCCTTTGTTCGCAGCCTCCATGATACCCCCGCCGCCTCCGGTTATAACGGCAAATTTATTTTTGACAAACATTGCCGCAATTTTTTCTGCGGTTTTATATATCGGATCATCGGAGCTGGTTCGGGCCGACCCGAAAATACTGACAGCAGGGCCTATTTCATTGAGCGCCTCAACGCCCTCAACAAATTCTCCGATAATCTTAAAAATACGCCAGGATTCGCCAAGTTTAAATTCGTCTATAAGAAATTGTTTTTCCATCTTTATTCACTCGATAAACACGGGTTAAACCCATGTTTTTAATTTAAAAAAATAATTAATGAAACAAAAAACATATCCGATAAACGAAGTACTTTTGCCTAATTCAACGATCTTTGCAAGGAAAAAAGTTTTGAAGGCTTAAAAATGGATTGCCGTTGACATAGTTGTCGGATATGCTAAGGATTCAAAGTTTAAGTTACATGAGGTTCAAACTATTTGGTTTCAACTTTTTCGCCGGAGCAACATTGAACACAAAACTTAAAAAAGAGGTTATGGTTGTCAATGACCTTGGATTTCACGCAAGAACAGCCGCCCAAATCGCCAAACTGGCCCAGAACGCCGCCTCAAAAATATGGATTGTCAAAGACAATGAAAAAGTAGATGCTTCCAGCATCATCGATATTTTAACCCTTGCTTGCGCCAAAGGCTGCCGGGTAACTTTCATCATTGAGAATCAATCAGATGTCAATATTTTAAAAGACATCGTAGCGATGGTCGAAAACGGTTTTGGAGAACATGAATATCAATAGATATACAGATGTCAAAGAAATTGAACTGTCAGGAATAAATGCCTCCCCCGGCATTTGTATCGGCAAGGCCTACCTTGTTGGACGTGAGGGGGTCGATGTGGTCAAAAAATATCCCATCGCACCAAAAAACCTTGATAAAGAAATAAAGCGTTTCAAATCAGCCGTAAAAAAAACCAGGGATGAACTTCAGTGCATTATCGATAATTTCCCGGAAGATTTTCGCCATAACGTTAATATTTTGGAAACCCATGCATTGCTTTTAAAAGACAAGATGCTTTACGGAAGCACTATTGAGACCATTGAAAACGAAAAAGTCAATGCGGAGTGGGCTCTGAAAATGGTGGTATCCAGAATCAAGAGCATGTTTGAAGGCATGGCCGATGAGTATTTCCGCGAAAGGGGATCGGATATTGTCCATGTTTCCGACCGGATCATGAGAAACCTTCTGGGCCAGGAGCAGGTAAATATTGCCGAAATTAACAAACGGGTCATTCTGGTGGCCCACGATTTGTCCCCGGCACAAACCAGCCAGATTCAGCTGGAAAGAATCATGGGATTTATCACGGAAAGGGGAGGAAAAGCATCGCATACAGGCATCATTGCACAGACACTTGAAATTCCGGCTGTTTTGGGATTAGGAAAAAAAATCGGTATAATCCGGCATGACGATATTATCATCGTGGATGGCTCACAAGGTCTTGTCATTGTCAATCCCTCTGATGAAACCCTGATCCATTATGAAGAAAAAATCGGGGAATATGAAACCTACAAGGCAAACATAACCCGGGATGCCCATCTTACGGCCAAAACCCTGGATCATCTCACATTGAACATCATGGGAAATATTGAACTTCCCGAAGAAGTCGTATCTGTCCTTGATTACGGAGGAGACGGAATCGGTCTTTATCGAACAGAATTTCAATACATGAGCAGGCCTGAATTTCCCGATGAAATGGAACTTTTTGAAAAATATAAAGATGTGGTAGATGTCATGGGAAACAAGCCCATCACAATACGCACATTGGACATAAACGGGGACAAAGCTCTATCCAAAAACAATGGAACCCATGAGGTCAACCCGGCTCTGGGTCTGCGCGGCATTCGCTATTGCTTGAAAAAAACCGATATTTTCATGACACAACTTCGGGCCATTCTCCGAGTGGCGGCATACGGAAACGTGCGGGTGATGTTTCCTCTCATTTCGGGAGTGGAAGAAATCAAGGAGGCCAAAAGATTTTTGTGCGAAGCCGCTGAATCTTTACATCGCGATGGAGTCGTTTTTAATAAGGATTTTGAAGTCGGCATTATGATCGAAGTGCCATCTGCGGTAATTATGGCTGATTCTTTAGCCAAAGAAGTCGATTTTTTCAGTATCGGCACCAATGATCTTATTCAATACTCCCTGGCCATCGATAGGGGCAATTTCGAAGTCGATTACCTTTATCAACCTTTACACCCGGCAATTTTACAAATGATTAACCATGTTGCAGATATCGCCGTAAAAAACAATATCAAGCTTTACATGTGCGGTGAGATGGCTGCAGAACCATCATACATACCTCTTTTTATAGGGATGGGATTTGAAGAACTGAGCATGAATCCCCAATCCATCCCCATGGTAAAAAAAATGGTTCGCAACCTTCACAGGGAAGATTGCAAAAAATTTGTGAATCAAGTCCTCAATTTGACGGAAATATCCCAAATCAACGCCCTGGTGGATGAAACATATGGAAACCTTCTGAAACAAAAAATCTACTCGGAGTAAATTGATTTGAACCCGGAACACAAAAAAATAGTCACTGAAAATCGCAAAGCACGACACAATTATTTTATCGATGATGAATATGAAGCGGGGATGGTACTGGTGGGAACCGAGGTCAAATCCCTTCGCCTTGGAAGAGCCCACCTGAAAGACTCCTATGCAAAAATCAAAAACGGCGAAATTTTTGTTCACCAGATGCATATCGGCCAGTATCCGTTTGCCCATTACGGAAATCATGATCCCTTGAGGCCCAGAAAACTTCTGCTGCACAATTACGAAATTAAAAAGCTCATCGGCAAGGTTCAGGAAAAAGGATATTCTCTGATTCCCCTGAGAGTTTATTTCAAAAGAGGAAAAGTCAAAATCAGCCTTGCACTGGCCAGAGGTAAGCGCAAATACGACAAACGCGAATCAATCCGCAAACGTGATGAAAAACGCGACATGGACAGATCGTTGAAAGATACCAAGTGATTAGACTTTAACCTCCCTGATTGAAAGCACCTTAAAATCCGTAAGACTGGAGTGCGAAAGTTTTACTTTCGCCAAACCGGCTGCAAGCCGGTTAACCGGAAAACAGATGTGCCCAAAAAAACGGTTTTACGTTGTAGGGATAAATCCATACCCACAAAATACCGGAGCTCAAACAAACAGGCTGGATGCTGCAGCAAGTCCCCCTTTGGAAAACTGGTCTTTACCCACACATGACACAGCGGGCATATTTTGGAGTTGGTAACAGCATCGAGGTTGAAATCGTTATTCATGTATGGACGAAAATCAGTTGCCAAAGGCTTGTTTTATTAAGTCAATGGCATTGAATCACCGCTTGTTCAGCACCGCCAACTTTCCAAATCCCGAGAAACAACCCCGAGAGGGGTTAGGTT
>SKZT01000099.1 GCA_007127235.1 Desulfobacteraceae bacterium | reverse complement strand
GTGATGAAAATCACCCAGTTTTAAGATCTGTTTTATCCTCTCAAATCTGGGTGATTTTCATCACCCCAGGTAAAACCCGGTGGGAGGGGCAAAAATAGATTCTGCAGGCATAACCCGCAGCAAGCTCTGCACGAAACCAATTCACTGATCTGACAGAGATAGACACCACCGGGTACATCGACCCCTTGCTCCTGATTATCATCCACAAAATTATTTCTTTTCCGGGGAACCTACAATGAGCACCGGAACTCTGGCAAGGCGCATCACTTTTTCGGTAACTGATCCAAACATAAAGCGTTTCCACCCGGATTGACCATGTGAAGCAATGACAATCAGATCGACGCCTTCTTCTTTGGCAAATTCCTTGATCTCATCTGCCGGATTTCCCTCCAGCAATATTGATTTGGAGTTCAGGTCACTGGGTACCTTACCGGCCATCATTTTTCTCAGTGCTTCTTCGGCGTTGGCCCGCATGCTTTCCATGACTTCAGGAAGATAATGGGCGGCCGGGGCTGCTGATGTGGCTGCTCCCGACAGAGGTGCCAGCACATGCACAACCAGCAGTTCTGCTTCAAAATGTTCGGCAAGTTCAATGGAAGCCTTCAACCCTATGTCTGATATTTCACTGAAATCCGTTGGGCTGATAATTTTTTTTATGGGTAGCAACATAATATTTTTCCTCCTCTTTGTTAAATTGAGTTAAATTGGAAACGAAATGTTTATTTCATGAAAAATGCGATATGTCAATGATCGTCTTATGAACCACCTTTAACGGTATGCAATGCCTCACTCCTGGTATAGCACAGCTATTATGGTAGCACTATCCTCTTTGGCCATTATGATGTGCGGTGTCGTGGAAAGATAATAAGCGCTGTCTCCTGGTTCCAGATCAAAGGCTTCTTCTCCGATACGAAGGGCAACGGTACCTTCCAGCACATATATAAATTCTTCTCCATCGTGACAGGATGCTTCCGGTTCCTGAAGGGATTCCAGTTGAACGATTAGAGCCTCCATGTGCCGCCCCTGAACTTCGGGTGCCAGGCTCTTGTAGGTATAAGCTTTTTGCTGGCCTTTTTTGGATGTTGAGCGGGAAATGATTTTTTGTTCGTCTTTCCGGGTAATGGAATAAAGTTTGTTGCCGACACCGGAAACCAAGCGGCCAAATGCGCTGTCGAGTGCTTTTGATAACCGCATCATCGTTCCCAGCTGAGGTTTGACCTCGTTGTTTTCAATCCGCTTTAAAAAATCGACTTCGAAGCCGGTCATGTTGGAAAGCTCATTCAAACCCAAACCCTTTTCTTCCCGCAGGCGCCTGACTCTTTCCCCAATGGCTTCAACACCTTTTACTGCGTTATCGGAAATACTTCCCGTAAGGTCTTCGAAAAAATCCACGTTGATATGGGAAGTGTTTTCTTTTTTTTGCATTCCAAACTCCTTAATGTTATGGGGAGATCGTATATTTTTCAGGTAGATTTGCTTCATTTGCCCAGTCCGAAGGCAGTATCTGTCCGGGTTTTTCCCCCGATTTTTCTTTTAATTTCTTAAGTCCGGGACGGGCTGATTGAGGGCGGCCTTCTTTTAAGGTTCGTCCGTTGACCACGGCTTCGGAGCGGAGTTTACGTCCGATGGTTTTTTCAAGTTTTTTACCTATCCACAAAATGCGATCCACATCATAGCCGTGTTCAATACCCATTTCATCGATTTGAACCAGGGTGTCTTCTAAAGTCATCAACCCTAAAAACCTTGGATCCTCATAGTAGTACTCTCCGATCCCTTTGACAGGGCGGTCATCCAGAAAATTGGCAAGCTGGCCCCCTGTCCCTCCCAGGGTGGCTTCATAGCGTGTGATGCCTGCCTGCAAGGCGGCAAGAATCGATGCCGACCCCACACGTTTGGTTTCATGAAAATGGGCCAGGTGAAGCCGGGTTTCGGGTATTTCATCCAGAATCATGGAAAAATAACGGTAAACATCCGGTGCAGACGCACTTCCATCATGGTCCGCATGTTCAATATCATGCGCACCGATTTCCAGCCAACGTTTGGTAAACTCCACAGCGTCTTTGAGTTTTGTGGCCCCTCCGATGGGACTTCCCCAAATGGTGCTTACCGTACCGCACATGACCATTCCGGCATCCTTGCATTTTTTTATGCATCGTTGGGCTTCTTTCCAGTACGCAGGCAATGTTGTGCCCGAATTGGCAAAATGGTGTTCTTCATCAGTGGAAACCATCATCAAAAGACGGTCAGGCCCGATGCCTTTCCTTTTCAATTCGATGGCGCGATCCACGGCGGCTTCTCTGATAGTAACGGCGGTAAAAGTAATATCGTCATAATTGACCCCTTTTTTGGCACACCGCTTTTTAAAAAGGTCACTTCGGATATGTGTCAAAATTTCTTTGGCATCACTGAACTGAGGCATAATAAAGGGGTTTCCCAGGTTGGTGACTTCTATATCCCGGCACCCGGCAAATATTAATTCTTCAATATAAAATATTTTGGCAAGGGTGGAAATGAACTTTTCCTCATTTTGAAAACCGTCCCGGACAGTGATGTCACCGATAGTCACTTTTCGTGGCATTCTCGGAAATATTTTCCAGTAATCATACTCGGTCATTTTTCCCCCTTATTCTTGTTCATTTTTAAAATCTGAAGTTTCCAAAAGACGGTTCTCCCACCGGTTTCAAAAAGCTGACTTCAAAAGCCATGGCAAGCCAGTTCCTGATTTCGGAAAATTTGAGTACCCGGTCGTTCAAAAGCCTTGCACCACAATAAAAAGGATGGGCCTCTCCATCATGTTTGTTGATCATTTTTTGGCGAAATTCATCTTTTTCTTTTTCGCTCATGGGATTTGCCCTGCTTTCCCGTTTTCTTTTTTCAATGGAAAGCAAAACTCCCGCAGCACTTCTTCCGCTCATCACGGATGTTCGTGATCTCATGGTGGAAAACAAGAATTGCGGACGATAGGCTCTTCCGCACATGCCATAGTTGGCGGCACCATTATCCGGGCCGATAACCAGCTGGATTCGCGGCACCTGAGCACAGGAGACCGCCCGGACCATGTCGGCACCGTATTTTCCGATACCCATCTGTTCAGACTCGGAACCCACCATGTAGCCTGGAGAACTTTGTACAAAAAGCAGGGGAATCTTTTCCTGTGAACACCGGATGATCCATTCGGTGGCTTTCCGGGCGGCTTCTATAAAAATGATGCCGACTGCATTGGCAGCAATGACACCCACGGGAATGCCTTTTATACGGATTTTTCCGGCAATGATATTGTCTCCGCTGCCGCAGGCATAGTACTTTTTGTATTCACTGAAATAGCTGTCGTCAGCAATAGATTCCAAAAAGGCTCTTGCATTGATACCCTGGTTAACAGCGGCGGGAAGCAGTTCGTAAATCGCCCTGGATGACACCCTGGATGGCACTTCAGCATAACGGTGAATATAAAGTTTCTGTGGGGGTTCAAAGGAAAGGATATCGCGAACCATCTGAATGCCTTCCGCCTGTGTTGAACAAAAATGATCGGCCCCCCCGGACATCTGCGTGTGAATTTTAGCGCCACCCAAATCCTCTGCTGAAATGACTTCCCCGGTTGCCATTTTTACCAGGGGCGGCCCTCCCAGAAAGGAATAGGCCAATTTGTCGATCATAATCGCCTGGCAGGCCATAAATACGATATATGCCCCTCCGGCCGTGTTACCCCCCGTGCTGAGTGTGATCTGTTTAAGTCCCACGGAAGACATTCGTGCCATATTATAAAACATGGACCCGAAATGGCCATCATCAGGAAAGACATCGGCCTGCATGGGAAGATAAGCTCCTCCGGAATCGGCGATGTAAACACAGTTCAAACCGCATTTTTCTGCAATGGCCTGGGCCCGCAGATGTTTTTTTAAAGTGATCGGAAAATAGGCCCCGGCCTTAACACGACTGTCATTGGCAATAATCATGGTCCAATTGCCATGGATCCTGCCGATTCCTGTCACAAGCCCGGCACAGGGGACATCTTTTACACCGGGATATTCCATACCGAAACCGGCGATACGGCTTAACTCGAAAAAATTCGTATCATGGTCGATCAGTTGGACGATGAGTTCACGAACCGGAAGTTTTCCCTGGCTTGCCAGCCGGTCCACCGCCTCCTGTCCCCCCGGCCAGAGTGCATGATAAACCCGCTCATCCAATTTCAGCTCTTCGTTTTCCCAAAACTGCCGGTTTTGTTCTTTCATGTCAGCCATGCCGGTTCCTTTTTTCACTGGTTACCTGCCCCGGAAACGTGGTTTCCGTTTTTCTCTGAAAGCGTTTAAGGCCTCCACCCGATCTTGTGTGGGCACTGTAGCCCAATAAGCGCTGGATTCGATTGCCAGTCCGGTTTGAATGTCTGTTTCCATCCCAAAATTGATGGCATATTTTGCCTGCTCAATAGCAACCGGACCGGTTTCACAAATCATGGCGGCCATATTCCTGGATTCTTCCATAAGCGATGCCGGTGAGCATACCGAGTTCACAAGACCGATTGCCATGGCTTCCTTTGCATCGATACGGCGGCCGGTATAGATCAATTCTTTGGCCTTACCAGGTCCGATAAGTCTCGGGAGTCTCTGTGTGCCGCCTGCACCCGGTATAATGGCCAGCAGAGTTTCTGGAAGCCCCATGGTAGCATTTTCGGCTGCCAGCCGAATGTCACAGGCCAGCGCCAGCTCGGTTCCTCCTCCCAGAGCAATACCGTTGATGGCTGCAATAACCGGCTTGTTGAGCTGTTCAATAGATGTAAAAAGATCGCGAATCATATAAATGAATTTTTTGACATCTCGGGAATCCATGGTCAGACGTTCTTTTAAATCAGCTCCTGAGCAAAAAGCCCTTTCTCCTTCACCGGTAATAATAACCACCCGAACGTCCGGATCAAAGTGCAGCCTTTTAATTTCGCTCTTCATGGCCTTCAACAGGGAAAAATTAAGTGCGTTCATGACTTCCGGACGGTTCAATGTCAGAACAACCACCCCTGCTTCACTTTCAACCCTCAGCGCTGGAAAATCACTCATTTATACCTCCTTAACAGCCTATATACCTGGAAATCACGAGCCGCTGAATTTCGGATGTCCCTTCTCCAATATCCAGAAGTTTCTGGTCACGATAAAATCTTTCCACATGATATTCTTTCATAAGACCGTATCCACCGTGAATCTGGACTGCATGATTGGCCACGCGCCCCATCAATTCAGAGCAGTAAAGTTTTGCCATGGCAGCCTCCTTTGCAAATGGTCGGTTTTGATCCCTGAGCCAGCATGCTTTGTAAAGAAGATTTTTTCCGCATTCAATTTCCATGGCACAGTCGGCAAGTTTGAAAGCAATCGCCTGAAATTTGCTGATGGGTTGATTGAATTGAACCCGTTTCTTGGCATATTTTAATGCCATTTCGTATGCCCCCCGGGCACCTCCCAGCCCCATGGCCGCAATGGACAGTCTTCCCCCGTCAAGGGTTTTAAGCATCTGGTGAAAACCATCTCCTTTTTTACCCAGTATATTCTCACCGGAAACCCGAACATCGTCGAAATAAAGCTCTGCGGTGTTTGAAGCCCGCCACATCATCTTGCGATGCATGGCTACAGCTTTAAAACCGGGGGTTCCGTGTTCAAGCAGAAAACAGGTATATTCCGGTTTGTTGTTGGGACGTGTACCGGTGACCGCCTGCACCGTCACTCCCATGGATAGTTCACATGCCGCATTGGTAATAAATATCTTGGAACCGTTAATCACCCAGTGATTTCCATCTTTAACAGCCGTGGTTTTACTTCCGCCCGCATCAGAACCTGCAGTGGTTTCAGTAAGGCCAAAACCCCAAAGGCCCTCACCGCGACAAAGTTTTGGAAGGTATTTCTGCTTTTGTTTTTCACTTCCGAAATAATAAATAGGGCCGATACCCAATGAGTTGGCAGCAGCAATCGTGGCTGCCTGAGAACCGTCTACCCGGCCAATTTCTTCGACCGCAATAATATAGGAAAGATAATCCAAATCCTGACCATCATATTTCTCGGAAACAAACATTCCAAAAAGCCCGATATCACCCATTTTCAAGGTCAGACCAGCTGAAAATTCCTCCTTTTCATCCAGCTCGGCCGCTACAGGTGCTATCTCACTTTGCGCAAACTTTCGAACTTCCTTGCGAATCATTTCCTGCTCTCTGGACAAGTCAAAATCCACAAACATCTCCTTTCCGCAGGTCATATAGCCAATAATTTCATACTATCTATATGATCATGTTTGTCAAATGTTTTTTCTCAACAATATTAAGCTGTTTGGGAGAAAGTCCTTGACAATCGGAAATCATAGACTGTAACTTTGAGTGAGCGCTCGGTCAATATTTTTCCCGAGTGGGGGCAGGGGGAAACTCAAACTATATACAAAACACGAAAACATAGCTTTTGCTTTCTTGTTTACCGTGATGAACAAAGCGGGAACGAACGGTTATTTAATTAATGGAAACTGAACATGAAGCAACAGAACCGAACCAAAGATGTACCTACGCAGATCAAAAATCCTGAGCTTGTGATAAAGCGCCGCCGGCAAATCGTGGATGCTGCGGTACAGCTTTTTATCGAAAAAGGATTTCACAAAACCACTACAAGGCAGATTGCTAGTGCCGCGGGCTTTTCAATCGGGTCTTTGTATGAATATGTGGCCTCTAAAGAAGATGTTCTCTATCTGGTTTGTGATGCGATCCACCATGAAGTTGAACGGGGAGTCAATGAAGCCTTGAACAGAGCTTCTGATGGCGAGGCTGCATTGACGGAAATGATTCGCGAGTATATTCTGGTATGTGACAGAATGCGGGACCATTTATTGCTTATTTATCAGGAAACAAAATCTTTACCCAAGCAATGGCGGCAACGTGTGTTGGAAAATGAGGTCAGAATTACCAATATTTTCACCAAGGTTTTGAGGCGAATTGCGGACAGCGGTGAAATGCCGAATTTAAAAGCGTGTTCCCTTGAACTGGTAGCCCACAATATTACCGTTCTGGGACATATGTGGACGTTCAGGCGATGGTATCTGGATCGTAAATTCAGTGTTGACGATTATATCCGAATCCAGACAGATTTTATTCTGGGGCTTTCCATAGGCAAAAAAAAGCAAAGTAGCAAAATTGCTTAATATAGGAAGGGCATGAATAAAAAAGTCGAAATATATCAACCTGAACATTCTGTTCGTGTGATCACGGCTACATCTCTTTTTGATGGCCATGATGCTTCCATTAATATTATAAGGAGGATTCTTCAGGATACCGGAATCGAAGTCATTCATCTGGGTCATAACCGTTCCGTGCAGGAAATTGTGGATGCCGCCATACAAGAGGATGTGCAGGGTATAGCCGTATCAAGTTATCAGGGAGGCCATGTGGAGTTTTTTAAGTACATGGTAGATCTCCTCAATGAAAAAAACGCATCGCATATTCGGGTTTTTGGCGGGGGCGGAGGAGTTATTGTCCCGGCTGAAATTAAAGCGTTGGAGCGCTTCGGTGTTGCCAAAATTTTTTCACCCGAAGATGGCGCCAGGTGGGGTCTTCAGGGAATCGTTAACCAAATGGTCTCTTTGATGGATTTTCCCACTGCATTGCCGGAGGATCACCTCGAGCTTCAAGATTTCGATTGCAGCAACACAGCTTTACTGGCGAAGTTAATTACTCTTTTGGAGCAGGCCGAAGCATTTGAAAAATCGCCCATCGACAAATTAAAAAACCGCATCCAAAAAAAAGCGCATGGAAAAAAAGTGCCCGTGCTTGGGATTACGGGAACCGGGGGCGCTGGAAAGTCTTCCCTGACCGATGAGCTGATTTTAAGATTTTTACATGATTTGCCCCAAACCCGTGCGGCCATTGTCAGTTGTGATCCATCCAGAAGGAAAACCGGGGGTGCCCTTCTGGGTGACCGGATCAGAATGAATGCCATATCAAGCCCAAGAGTCTATATGCGCTCACTGGCCACACGCCATTCGAGGACAGAAATACCGGAAAGCCTTCCGGATATCACAGGGGTGCTGAAAGCCGCAGGATTCGATCTGATCATTGTGGAAACAGCCGGGATAGGGCAGGGGGATTCCCGGATCATCGATCTGGTGGATGTTTCCCTCTATGTTATGACCAGCGATTTCGGGGCTCCTTCACAACTTGAAAAAATCGATATGCTCGATTTTGCCGATATTGTGGCTGTCAACAAGTTTGAAAAACCTGGGGGAGATGATGCGGTCAGGGACGTGCGAAAGCAGGTTTTAAGAAACAGGAAGGCTTTTGAAAAAGCCCCGGAAGACATGCCGGTTTATGGAACCATTGCATCCAGGTTTAACGATGATGGGGTTACATCGCTTTATCATGGAATACTGGGAAAAATTTATAAAAAAACAGGTATAAGATTTGAATCAAACCTGAAAGTGCCGGAAAGCAAAACTTCCACATCCAAAACCATCCTTATTCCACCGGAAAGAATCCGCTATCTCTCCGAAATTTCACACACCGTCAGAAAATATCACCAGGAAACCCGTGACCAGTCCGAAGCAATAAGAAAGGCATGGCATTTGGAAGAAACTGCAAAGGCCGTAGCCGGTGATTCCGTGGAGGCGGACACAGAAAAACTCCTGGAAAGATTAAAAGATGAAATCAAAAAAGCGCAGAACCAAATCAAACCTGAAACCAGAAAACTTTTTGACCAATGGGAAGGTATAAAAGCGGCTTATCAGTCTGGTGAACTTGTATACCGTGTTCGAAACCGTGAAATTCGTACCCCGCTTTATAACGAATCTCTGGCACGTAACCGTATTGCGAAAATCGCACTACCCGGTTTTACGGATAAGGGAAGAACCTATCGCTGGTTGCGGGAAGAACATCTTCCGGGCCATTTTCCCTACACCGCAGGAGTGTTTCCCCTTCGAAGGGTGGATGAAGAACCTACAAGAATGTTTGCCGGGGAAGGTGATCCGGTCAGGACCAACCGGCGATTTAAACTGCTTTCCGAAAATTACAAGGCCAAACGCCTTTCAACGGCTTTCGACTCGGTGACTTTGTATGGCTGTGACCCAGACATTCGTCCAGATATCTACGGCAAAGTGGGAACATCAGGGGTAAGTGTATGCAGCCTTGACGATGTCAAAGTTCTCTATCACGGTTTTGACCTGACATCGCCATCAACATCGGTTTCCATGACAATCAACGGCCCGGCTCCGATAATACTGGCCATGTTTTTGAATACAGCCATCGATCAGCAGGTTGAAAAGCATATTTCCGAATACCAGAAAGAACCGTCCGCTGCCCAGTATGAAGAAATCAGGGCCGCCGTTCTATCAAATGTCAGAGGCACGGTTCAGGCAGACATTTTGAAAGAAGACCAGGGACAGAACACGTGTATTTTTTCCATAGATTTTGCCCTTAAAATGATGGGGGATATCCAGGAGTACTTTGTGGAAAACAAGGTCAGAAACTTTTATTCCGTTTCCATCTCCGGATACCACATTGCCGAAGCAGGGGCCAACCCTGTCTCACAGCTTGCTTTTACGCTGTCCAACGGTTTTACGTATGTGGAATATTATCTGTCAAGAGGGATGCACATCGACAGCTTTGGGCCAAACCTGTCTTTTTTCTTTTCCAATGGAATGGACCCCGAATACACCGTCCTGGGACGAGTGGCCCGAAGGATCTGGTCCATTGCCATGCGCGAATACTACGGCGGTTCTAAAAGAGCACAGATGCTCAAATACCATATTCAGACATCCGGAAGGTCACTTCACAGCCAGGATCCTCAATTTAACGATGTTCGGACCACTTTGCAAGCCTTGTGCGCCATTTACGACAACTGCAACAGTCTTCACACCAACGCATTTGATGAAGCCATCACCACACCCAGTCATGAGTCTGTTCGCCGGGCCCTGGCAATTCAACTGATTATTAACCGGGAATGGGGACTTGCCCGCTGTGAAAATAATAATCAGGGAAGTTTTATCGTGGAAGAACTCACCAGACTTCTTGAAGAAGCGGTTTTGGAGGAATTTGACCGGATTGCCCATCGCGGCGGTGTACTCGGTGCGATGGAAACCGGATACCAAAGGAGTAAAATTCAGGAAGAATCGCTGTATTATGAAATGCTGAAGCATACAGGAAAATTGCCTCTGGTTGGCGTAAACACATTCAGGGATCCGGATGCCGATGAAAACGATTTTTTTGAGGAACTGGAACTTTCCCGTGCCACGGAGCAGGAAAAAAAAGCGCAATTAATGCGTCTTTCTGATTTTCAAAAGAGAAACAAACTCCAGGCACCCCAAGCACTTAAAAAACTTCAAAAAGTAGCACTTTCAGGGGATAATATATTTTCAGAGCTGATGGAGACTGTAAAGTTTTGCAGCCTGGGCCAAATTACCCAGGCTCTCTATGATGTGGGCGGCAAATATAGAAGAAATATGTGATTTTAGAACATTGAACATTGAACATTGAACATT
>SKZT01000127.1 GCA_007127235.1 Desulfobacteraceae bacterium | reverse complement strand
TCAGGTGTCGGGTGTCAGGTGTCGGGTGTCAGGTGTCGGGTGTCAGGTGTCGGGTGTCAGGTGTCAGGTGTCGGGTGTCAGGTGTCAGGTTTCAAGTTTCAGGTGTCGGGTTTCGGGTTTCAGGTGTCAACCTGAGGGATGCTTATTTAAGGACGCATGAAAAGCCGAGTCAGTTAACAGTATAGTGTAAAGATGATCGAAAACGTTCCCCCCTTTGGAAACTGGTCTTTACCCACACATGACACAGGGGGGAAACTTATGGAAACCCAAAAGGGAACAATTATCTGGTGTTTTCGGAAAGCCGGATTTCCCGGAGGGAAAAGGTTTTCTAGCCGGTGGCTTTTAGCCACCGGTTCAGGTTATGATTTTTAAGTCCCGGAGGGACGATGTAACAATTATAGATAACCTGATCTTTATCCACACATGAAAAACGATTTCAATCTCGATGCTGATACCAACCCCAAAATATGACCTCTGTCTCAAGTGTTTGCTAAGACCAGCCTTTGAAAAAGGGGGAACCATGAAATATCCTTTTTTTCATAGAAACAATTTTTGCTTAAGTGAATGCCATTGAGTCTAACCACCAGTTGGAATTTTATTGAAAATTTTTATCAGGCAGTAATTTTGGAGCGGAGAAAACGGCAATGCTGGTTGCAATAGGAGCTGTTGTTTTAGGATTGTTACTGCTTGTTTGGAGCGCTGATCGTTTTGTTGAAAGTTCTGCAGGTATCGCTCTTTATGCAGGCATTCCGCCGCTGCTTATCGGCATGGTGATTGTGGGGTTTGGGACATCGGCGCCGGAGATGGTGGTTTCAGCTATATCAGCTATGCAGGGCAAGCCGAGCCTTGCCCTGGGCAACGCCTATGGTTCCAATATTGCCAATATTGCTCTGATTTTGGGGCTGACTGCTCTAATCAGACCGATCAATGTCAGCTCAGAGGTTCTTGTCAAACAACTGCCCATTCTTTTCATTTTAACTCTGTTTTCAGGCTTTCTTCTTTGGGATCTTTGTATATCCAGGAGCGATGCTTCGATTTTGCTGACGGTTTTTGGACTCCTTTTGGCATGGACTATCGTGCAGGGTTTACGCCGGCGAAATGATCCCTTTGATGCCCAGATGGAAAGCAAGCTAAAAGGGCGTGCCATATCCCTGGGGTTTTCTATTTTATGGCTTTTCGGCGGACTGGCATTGCTGGTGGTCAGCTCCCATTTACTGGTGTGGGGCGCAGTGGAAATTGCTCAGGCATTAGGTGTCAGCGATCTGGTGATCGGTTTGACTATCGTGGCCATGGGCACCTCGCTTCCTGAATTGGCCTCATCACTTGTTGCGGTATGCCGAAAAGAGCATGACATTGCCATTGGAAATGTGATCGGATCCAACCTTTTTAACACCCTTGCGGTGGTAGGTATAGCCGGGATAATACATCCTATCCAAATAAACCCGGAAATTTTATATCGTGATTTTTCTTTCATGACCCTTCTAACCTTTTCACTGTTTGCTGTTGGATACGGCTTTCGTGGTCAGGGCAGAATCAACAGATTTGAAGGGGCAATTTTGCTGGTATCCTATGCAGCTTATGCTGCTTTGCTGATTGCCACCATCAGGGGTGCAGGCTGGGAAATGCAAAGATTTTTCTGGCTGCAAGTACTTATTTAATGTGTGACTCTTCAGGGAGTTTGTTCATGACAATGACAATCATTATATGGGCAGGGATAGCTTTGTGCATTTTACAGTCTGCCATGTTCTCAGGTTTAAATCTGGCTTATTTTACTGTGACCAAACTTCGCCTTGAAATCGAGGCTTCTAAAAACAACAGGCATGCTTGCCGGGTTCTGGCTCTGAGACAGAATTCAAATTTTCTGCTTGTTACTATCCTGTGGGGAAATGTCTCTGTCAACGTGCTCCTGGCTCTGCTGTCCGGATCCGTGCTTACCGGTGTCATGGCTTTTTTGTTTTCCACCGTACTTATTACCATCGTGGGAGAAATCATGCCACAGGCGTATTTTTCACGAAATGCATTAAAAATGGGTTCTATGTTGTATCCACTGATACGATTTTATCAGATTTTGCTTTTTCCCGTAGCAAAACCCACAGCCATTATTCTTGACAGGTGGCTGGGCGCTGAAGTTATCACATATTTTAAGGAAAAAGATTTACGAAAACTCATCAGCATGCACGTGCATTCATCCGAAACCGATATTGATCGGGTGGAAGGGCGAGGAGCACTGAATTTTCTTGCTATTGACGATTTGCCCGTAACAGCGGAAGGAGAACTCATAGATCCAAAAAGTATTATCAGTATGGATTTTAAAAACGACAGGCCAATTTTCCCCAATATCACCCCCCTGGCTTCCGATGAATTTTTAAAGCAGGTTCATGCTTCCGGAAAAAAATGGATTATCATTGCCGATCCAACCGGTGAGCCCAAAATGACCCTGAATTCTGACAGCTTTCTCAGAGAAGCTATTTTTAATTATCCTGATTTCAACCCTTATTTGCACTGTCACCGCCCCATCATCGTAAGGGATAAACTAAAAAGGCTCGGTGAAACCATTCCCGGCCTTAAGGTTCATCCTGAACGCAGCGATGATGACGTAATCGATGAAGATATCATTCTTTTCTGGGGGGAGCAAAAAAGAGTCATCACGGGATCGGACATTCTGGGAAGGCTGCTTCGGGGTATAGTCTACAATGAGGCTATCGGAATCGAAAAATCGAAATATTGAGAAGGTAGCAAAAAAGTTTGAATCCCCACGTAAATTCAGCCTAATATATATCAACTAAAGAGTTGACACCTTGGTTTTGTTCTGCCATAGATAGATATAAAAAATGAATCTTCATCAAAAGATGAATACATTCTTTAGTAAAAAATTCTGCTCCCATGTAACCGGGCGATTAAAAAGAAGGGGGTATTTTTCAAAATGTTTCAAAATGAATATCTTAATGAATATCTTATGGAGAGCATGGAGGAGATTACCCGTTTGAACATAAAAACGGATTGCAGTTCTGTTATTGAACAGGCGCAATGGGCCGGGGTTGATGCCGGGATGCGGATCGCAGATATTTGTTGTGGTGTGGGAAAAACCACCAAAACGCTCTATGAACTTGCGCAACCCGCCGGCTTGGCAGTTGGTATAGATGCATCTGAGACAAGAACCCAGTATGCTGAACAAAAGTATAAAGATAGCGGCATCGATTTTTTTTGTATGGATGTTCGTCAGGATTTAGGTGATTTGGGTACATTTGATTTTGTGTGGGTGAGATTTGTTTTGGAATATTTCCGGAGCACATGTTTTGATATTGTCAGAAATATTTCCGAAATAGTTAAACCGGGGGGAATACTTTGCCTGATTGATTTGGACTACAATTGCCTGAGTCATTATGGTATTCCCAGGCGATTGGAAAAAACAGCATTTTCACTTATGAAAAATCTGGAAACCCATATCGATTTTGATCCATTTGCCGGACGCAAGCTGTATTCTCATATTTATCGTTTGGGATATGAGGATATCGATATTAAAATTGCAGCTCACCATTTGATATTTGGCGAGCTGAATCAGAAAGATGCCTATAATTGGGAGAAAAAGATAGAGGCTGCCGCAAATAAAACCGGTTTCCGGTTTGACGACTATGAAAATGGGTATGAAGGATTTATAAAAGAATTCAGGTGCTTTTTTTCAGACCCTCGCAGATTTACCTATACTCCCCTGATCATGTGCAGGGGGGTTAAGCCTGGTGGGAGAAGGTAATCCTTCTTTCGTATTTTTTCGTTTTTGGCGCTCATAAAAAAAATCCGTGAGACCTTTGTCATGTCCGTTATTTTTTTGTAAATACCTGAAAAATGCCTCAACAATCTCACTGTCAAAGTGCTTTCCGCTTTCTTCATCGATTATGGAAAGAGCGATTTTTACCGGCATGGGATTTCGATAATGGCGTCTGGATGTAATGGCTTCGAATACGTCGGCAACGGCGATTATTCTGGAACCCAGAGGAATGGCGTTTCCCTTGAGACCATGGGGATAGCCGGAGCCGTCGAACTTTTCATGATGTGATCCGGCAATTTCAGGCACCGCGCCATAGATGCCCTCAAAATTGATTTGCTCCAGCAGCTTTTTGGTTTTTCCGGCATGGGTCTGAATCTGCTGGTATTCGTTGCTTGTCAATTTTTGATCCTTTTTCAATATGGAATCACATATCCCGATTTTTCCGTAATCATGGAGCAATGCTGCCACCCGGATGATTTCACGAAAATCATGAGAAAGATTCATCTCGTGACAGATGCCAAGAGAAAAACGGGTCACACGTTCGGAATGTCCTGCAGTGAGAGGATCGCGTGCATCGATACTGGCAGCGAGTGTTTGGAGAATGGATTTGAACTGACGTTCTTTGGATTCGATTAACTCGGCGTTGTGGATGCTGATGCCGATTTCCGGAGCAATTCCCATAAGAAGACTGATATCGCTCTGATAAAAGGGTCTTTTGTTGTTCTTGTTGTCTACTGCAAAAATGCCCAGAACTTCATCTTCATAGATGATAGGGCAGGCGATGAAGGATTTGATTTCCAATGCCTTTGCATAGTCAAGACTTTTTGCTGATAGTGTGCTTGCAATATCGCGGATATTGTTGATTAAAAAGGGTTTTTTTTGGCGCACGCAGGCCACAAGCACACCCTGGGATTCCGGATTGTCAAGTTTAAACGAGGTTTCTTTCAGAATGTGAAGCTGCTTTTGAGTACAGCCGAAAGAGTCTTCAAATATAAGGCTTTTTCTCTGGTTATCAACCAGCCAAATAATTCCCCGGTCGTAATCCAGTCGTTTCTGAACCACCTGCATGACTTCGTTTACAACCCCTTCAACACTTAATTTTTTATTGATGGCATGTCCCATCTCATTGATCAGCAGTGCATGGTTGTAATTTACATTGATCTGGTCCAAAAGCTTATCACTGGATCCCATCAAATTGCTGAGGGCGGATTGATATTCTTTGTTATGTAGTCTTTCGGCATGGAAAGAAAACAACAGGAATATGAACAGGGAATATAAAAGAGATACTGAAAAAGCAAATGGTGATGATTTCAAAGCTACGGTTGCGCATAATGCAAAAAGCGGCAGGCTGAGATAGTTTCTGAATTTTTTGATAAAGGCCGAGCGCGAATTTTGCCATGATACTACATATCGGCATATATGCGACCCATTAAACATGCATTCCGGGTGCCCCACCGTGGGCAGCTGATAGTTGAATATAAGTGATACAGCTTCGATATAACCTATTCGGTTTTCACACTGATATGGTTTTTCACAGATGCCATCCACGGTTTCTACAATAATTTCAATTTTAGAACGATTGATTTTTTTTACTTTAAAAACAGATGACTTTGTGAAATTTGGGACAGCCTTTTCCAGCATCAGATAGGCTGTTGCCGGGTCGACACAGCCAAGAATAAAATATCGCATGGCGCCCAAAGCATCAGGAGAGGCAGCATAGCGACCGGCTTCCCTGGCTATGTTTTTGTTTTGGCTAAGCTTTTTGACGTTTTCATAAAACCGGTCGGCCTGTTTTTGCGTAAACCAGTGGCCTTCGTCTTCAATTTGATACGACTCAATATCGGATAAACTCAACAGTTCGCTCAAATTGATATAGCTGTACCTTTGCCTGATTAATTTGATATAGGTGTTGATGATCCTGCTGCTATATAATGGCTGATCATTGGTGGAAGACCCCATAATTCAAACCTCAGGTAAAAAAACTTCTGTTAAGTGCTATGCCCGCTGTATAAAGTACTCATATACTGAAAGTATTGATCGCTGTTACGAATATCAAAAACCCACACTCTGTAACTTTTCTTGTGTGCCATGTACCAGTTTCGGGGATAACTTTCAGGGTAAATCAACACCGGCGTATCGGTTGGGCTGTCACGGTGCTGATTTCCCAGGGACAGATGCAAAGAAGAAATAAGCACTTTTTCCGAAAGCTCATCTGTATCGAGCATTATCACATGGAAACAGTTTGTCAGGTTGGATAAATTCAGGCCGGTATCCGATAATGTGAGCATTATGATAGCTTTCAGGCAGCCGCCGATTTTTATTGAAAATAAATGTTTTTCTCTTTTGAACTGAAGTTCTTCATATTTCAATCCAAGCTGGTTTTTATTCAACGACTCCGGCCTCAGATCCATGGCATCAAGCAAAAGACCGCCGGAGATTGCTTCATAAAAGATATTTAACTCTGTTATATCGTCATAGTTTGCTTTATCCAGGCTGGCATTGTGCAGGCTTAAAAATTTTTCCAGATCCCCCCCCACGATATCTGCTTTGGGTAACGGACAATAGGCAAATGTATCAATTGAACATCCACCGGCATTTTTTAAATAATCGACAAACCCCCCAAAAACACGGTTTGGAAAATTGTTGTCAGTACGATAATAACTCATGAGATATTGCATGTGGGTTGAATTCATCCTGGAAAAGTCATTTACATAGCGGCCGATTTGATTCAATACCACAAGCCCTGCTTTTTTGATAATTGAGTTTCGGGCGGCATGATGGTGCACCAGCCAGGTTTTTTCATAAAACCGGATCATTGCAATATGGCCCCAAATGATACCTTTGTCCTGAAAAACAAAATGACAGGCGATTTCCGAAGGATGATTGTATAGTCGCTGATAAACACTTTTGAATTTTTCCTTGTTAAGCTGAATATATCTGTATTTTTCAGGATAAAAAAAACCGGTTTCAAAGAAAAATTTCCAGAGCGCATCCAGGTCAACCCGGTTGCAGACATACGTTTTATTGTTGACAGTCTGATGTATCAGGTTTGACAATTGTACCTGTTCCCGGATGTTCATGTCCAAAAAAGCAATGTCCCATCGAATCAGTGAATCATTATTTGCCAGGGGTGTAAAGTGTTGCTTGACCACCTGTGCCCGGCACCGGATTTTAAAATCCGGTGCAAACTCAATGTCCATGGAGGGTATGATCAATCCAACAAAAAGAGATGCTCCAGACAGATACTCTTCTACACAAAGATCTGAGCAGGATAACCCTTCCACTTTCATGCTGTTTATTTTTTTTGTCAGAGGATGCTGTAAAACGACCGTGGGTGAAGGTACAAGTTTTTGTTGCCGGCTGCGATAAGTTTTGGGCTGGAATCTGGATATTTCGACAGTACCTGCGGCAACCACGATTATCATGGATTCCACTTCGACAACTTGCCTCAAAATATCGCATGTCCCGGAATAGATAACCTCTTTTCCTCTTTTAAAAATGACTGTGACCGTTGATTTGGGATTGATCCACTCAAACGATTGGAAAGGTTCATGGAAAAGGCGAATAGCAAAAGATACAGAGCTGAAATCCACCAGCTTGCCGCAGAAAGATACACTGTTTTGGATTAATTCAACACCGATATCATATCCCGGATATCTTTGGGCCTTCCGAAAATTAATTCTGTAACAGGACTCAGGAAGATTAAGACTGATTTTATTGCCCCTCATCCATTCAAACTCAGGCTTTACAAAAATCATATCTTGATCATTATCGATTAACATATGCAGTAATTCATAAAGATGAATTTGCTGGTGAAAAGTGGATGGACCCGGCAGCAAACATTCGAGTCTGTTATTAAGGCAGGGTTGGGGCAAAGCTTGCACGGCTCTCAAACTGTTATACTTCTTATGTCTGAACTTTATCAAAACGGACCGGTCTTGAAAATTAATGTAATTAAGAATATTGACAAGATATTGTTTTGATATTTTATGCCCTTCTTTTATCCGACTCTCCAATTGGTCGTTGGCGCATAAGCATGCAGTTTTTTGAAAACTTTGCATAGATCGCCTTATGTCAAATCAATTAATTTTTTATTGCCATTTTACCTTCACACCCTGCTCCCAAAGTCTATCCTCACCTCTTTTTATGCTTTGGAGTCATGTTTTGTCAATACTTTGATCTGCTTAATAATCAATACCTTGCCCTGCTTAATAAACAGATTATAAAAAGTGATCTGCTATAATTAAATAAATTATATTCACAGGCCAAAAACAAAGCTTTGTTCTTGACAAATTTCATGAACTTAGATGTTATGCAAATTTTACTTTAATACAAAACTTTTTTTTGAAATTTTTATTAATTTTATGAATCAAACAGGTGGTTTTGATCGAAGTCTTTCAGGGGGGGTAGAAATATGAAAGTTTTAGTAAGCGATAATCTTGGGGAAGAAGGTATTAAAATGTTTCGGGAGGCAGAAGGCATCGAGGTTGATGTTAACACCGGTCTTTCTCCGGACGAATTAAAGGCGATCATTGAAAAGTATGATGGTCTGGTTATTCGCAGCGCTACAAAAGTGACAGAGGATTTGCTCAGTGCTGCGAAAAATTTAAAGGTTGTTGGCCGTGCCGGTATTGGTCTTGACAATGTGGATATTCCCGCAGCAACAAAAAGGGGAGTGGTGGTAATGAACACACCCACCGGCAACGTGGTTACAACCGCTGAACATGCTATTGGCATGATGGTTTCTCTTAGCAGGAACATCCCTCAGGGTACCTTGTCTTTGAAAAGCGGCCGTTGGGATAAGAAAAAGCTGCAGGGAAAAGAATTGTTCAATAAGGTGGTGGGCGTGATCGGTTTTGGAAAAATTGGGTCCATTGTGGCTGACCGGGCGAGAGGGCTGAGGATGCAGGTGATTGTTTATGATCCTTTTGTGAACCCGGAACAGGTTACCAAAGCGGGCTTTGAAAATGTGACAATTGATGAGTTGTTCAGCCGGTCGGACTACATTACCATTCATGTTCCCAAGTTGAAAGAAACCACTGGTCTGGTCAATAAAGCAGGCTTTGAAAAAATGAAAGACGGGGTTATGATAATCAACTGTGCCCGCGGAGGAATTGTCAATGAGGCTGACCTTTACGAAGCTCTCAAATCCGGAAAGGTTGGCGGGGCAGCCCTGGATGTTTTCGAAACCGAGCCTCCAGGAATGATTCCCTTGATTGAACTCGATAATGTAATTTGTACCCCTCATCTCGGAGCCTCCACCAAAGAAGCCCAGACCAACGTAGCTGTTCAGGTGGCCGATCAGATTATCGACTATCTGAAAAATGGCACTATTCGAAACGCAGTCAATGTGCCCTCAGTGACCGGGGAGCTTTTGAAAAGGCTTGGACCTTACCTGTTTTTGGGCGAGCGGATGGGCTGTCTTCAGTCTCAACTCATTTGTGGCGCTTTGCAGGAAGTTTCGGTGGAATATGCCGGAGATTTTCAGGGGCTTGACCTTGTTCCCGTGACCACGGCCGCTATAAAAGGTTTGTTGACCCCCATCGTCAAAGATGATGTCAATTTTGTAAATGCGCTGGTTTTGGCCAAAGACCGTGGAATTCGCGTGACTGAATCCACCAAGGCCGAGCCTGAAGATTATATTAATTTGATCACATTGAAGGTTGTGACTACAGAGATGACCAGTACGGTATCCGGTACCATATTTGGAATAAAAGAAGCCCGCGTTGTCAAAATCAATGATTTCAGGCTGGAAATGATTCCGGCAGGTCATGCGGCCATTATTCAAAATCTGGATCAACCCGGAGCTATCGGCAGTATTGGAACAACGCTGGGAAAACATAATATCAACATTGCCAGAATGACTGTGGGCCAGGAAGAAGAAGGCAATAACAATATCATCTTTTTGCGTACCGATACACCTGTTACCGCCGAAGCCAAAGAAGCCCTGGAGACTTTGCCTCTTGTTAACTGGGTATTGCCCCTGGAGCTTTAAAAAAAATAAAAATGTTATATTTTTCTTTTGCCGGTTACCTAAATAGATAAAAGATGAAAACAGAGGCAAAAGAAGGAGATTAAGTATGTCGGAAGAGAAAAAAACATTTGTGGTAAAAGACCGTCGAAGGTTTGCTTCCGAATCCGCGGATTCGGATGAAAATGAAGTTCGGGAAAAGGAAAAAATAGAAAAAAACGAACATGAGCAGCCGCCTGATGATGCTGAAAGTGAAGCACAAGCCATTTCGGAAAATCAGAAAGCTCAACAAAAAGCAAGTTCGAGGGAAACACATTTTCCCAAGATCAATTTCCAAACGTTTATTCTCTCTCTAAATTCATCTGCTCTTGTTCAGCTTGGCCTTATAGAAGATCCGGTCAGTGGTCTGAAGGAAAAAAATCTTTCGCTTGCCAAACAGACCATTGACATGATGGGCATGCTGGAGGAAAAAACCAGAGGGAATTTAGCCAAGGATGAAGAGATGATGTTAAAAAACATCCTGTACGAACTGCGAATAATGTATGTGCGGGAGAGCAGCTGATTTTTCCGGAATCATCCAGAATAATCTGCAGCATTTCAGATAAATGTTTCTATAAATGTCCGAAAATTGTTTTGAAAGCATATGAAAAAAAGGGGCAAATACACGGCCCCTTTTTTTAATCCACTTTACAAACGTTGATGCGACCCCATGAAAATATTGTCACCGGCAAAAATCAATTTATTTTTACATGTCATACAAAAACGTCCTGATGGCTATCATGACATTTTTTCATTGATGTGTCCTGTCAGCGTGTACGATTCAATATCGTTTGAGTTCACAGGCCAAGCAATAAGGGTGACGTGCGATCATCCTGATGTCCCGGAAGATGAATCGAACCTGGCTTTTCGGGCGGCTGTTCTTTTTTCTGAAAAGATCGGAAATCGGTCTTTGGGGCTTATGATGAAAATCGACAAAAACATACCTGTTGCAGCAGGACTGGGGGGTGGGTCAAGTAATGCCGCCACCGTTTTAAAGGTATTGAATAAGCATTATTCGGAGCCTTTTTCAATGGGTCAGTTACAAAAAATGGGGCTGGCCATTGGGGCGGATGTACCTTTTTTTCTGTTGGGCAAGCCGGCCATTGCCTCGGGCATTGGGGAGACGCTTGATGTTTATGACCATTGGTTTGATTTTAAAGTGGTGCTCGTTTACCCGGGTATCAGCGTGTCCACAGCCCGGGTTTACAAAAATCTTAATTTAAGATTGACAAATTGTAAAAAAAAACCTAAATATCCAATTTTTGAAAAGCGAAAATTTGATTTAACAAGTCATTTGCATAATGACTTAGAAGCGGTAACGTTGTCATGGCATCCAGAAATTTTGGAAATAAAAAACCGACTTGCTCTCTGTGGCGCGGATGGTGTTCTTATGTCGGGAAGCGGTCCGTCGGTTTTCGGTCTTTTTCGGAGTCCGGATAAGGCTTATGAGGCGGCGAAAAGATTATCAGACAATAAAGCATGGCGTATATTCCTGGCCGATATTTTGGTGTAGGGATAAAGCATTTGAGTTTGATGAGTCATCCGGAACAAGACCTTGTTGAAGCCGGTTTTCAGGAGCAGAAGATCAGGAGCAGAAAAACAGGGGCAAAAAAGCGGAGTTGGGCATTGGGATGATTCTACTGGGGCGTCGTCAAGCGGTAAGACACAGGATTTTGGTTCCTGCATTCGGAGGTTCGAATCCTCCCGCCCCAGCCAAAAATTGAAAAAAACCGTTCTGCTATTTAGATACAGACGAATAAACAAATGAATGAATTGATAATATTTTCCGGAAATTCGAATCCTGAGTTTGCAAAAAAAGTGTGCAACTATCTCAACATGCCGCTGGGAAATTCCATGGTGAAGCGTTTCAGTGACGGAGAGGTTCGCATTGAGATCAACGACAATGTAAGATTAAGAGATGTGTTCATTATCCAGTCTACGTGTGCGCCTGTAAATGATAATCTTGTTGAATTGTTGTTGATGATCGATGCCTTGAAACGGGCATCAGCCACCAGAATAACTGCAGTCATGCCCTATTACGGCTATGCGCGCCAGGATAAGAAAGTGGCCCCAAGGGTGCCTATCAGTGCCAAGCTGGTGGCGGATCTTCTGGAAAAGGCAGGCGCCAGAAGAATTATCAGTATGGATCTTCATGCCGGTCAGATTCAGGGGTATTTTGATATTCCGGTGGACAATCTTTTTGCAGCCCCCAAAATTATTGAATATATCAAAGAAAATTTTGATGGAAACTTGGTCATTGTTTCGCCGGATGCTGGTGGCGCTGAAAGGGCCAGGGCGTATGCCAAAAGGCTGGACGCCACTCTGGCCATAGTTGATAAGCGCCGGGACGCACCCAATGTTTCCCAGGCAATGGCGGTTATCGGAGATGTGGTTGATAAAGTTGCCATCCTCCTGGACGATATGGTGGATACAGCAGGTACGCTGACCGAAGCCGCCCAGGCGATTTTGGATAAAGGGGCCAGTGAAGTATACGCCTGCTGTGTGCATCCCGTGTTATCAGGGCCTGCAGTGGATCGTATATGCAATTCCGAATTGCGCACAGTCATTGTGGCAGACACCATTCCCGTAAAGCCTGAAATTCTGGAGTGTGGGAAAGTGGAAGTTATGTCTGTAGCCGAAATTTTTGGAGAGGCCATTATTAGAAGCCACAGGGGAGATTCCGTGACTTCCCTGTTCATATAATTTTTTGTGTTTGAAGGAGGAAACTTTTTTGGAACTGTTAGAACTTAACGCGAACATTCGACAAAACAAAGGTAAAGGAGTATCAAAAGCCTTGCGACGGCAGGGACTTGTACCCGGTATTTTTTACGGCCCAAAGACGGCTCCGCTCGCTTTATCTATCGAATCATTGGAAATTGATAAAATTTTTAAACATAGCGGAAGCAATCAGGCTCCTTTAAACCTGAAGATAAAAAACGGGGATACTCTCAAAAAAATCGCAATGATCAAAGATCTCCAGGTGCATCCGGTATCTAGAAAATACTTGCATGTTGATTTCTATGAAATCGCCATGGATAAAAAAATTCAGGTCAAAGTGCCTGTTGAGCTCACCGGAACTGCCGCAGGTGCCGAGGCAGGAGGGACACTTCAATTGATCACAAGAGAAATTGATGTGTTGTGTCTTCCCATGGATATCCCGGAATCTATCACAATCGATGTATCCGAAATGGAAATCGGTGACTCGATACATGTAGAAGAATTGCAGGTGCCCGAGAATGTGGAAATCATTGCCGATACTGATTATACGGTGGTTACCGTTTCCAGCGCCATGGCTGAAGAGGTGGTGGAAGAAGAAGCGGAAGAGATAGAAGAAGGTGAGGTTTCCGAAGAAGAAGGCACTGAGGAAGAATAATTTTACACGATGCCTCAATTGTCCTTAAAACTTGTTGTGGGGCTCGGCAATCCGGGGAAAAACTATGCCGGAACTCGACATAATGCCGGTTTCATGGTGGTGGATAAATTGGCCGATACCTTTCGGATAGCAATGAACAATAAAAAGTTTGATACGATCTTTGGGAAAGGAAAAATCGAAAACCAGGATGCCATCATTGCAAAGCCACAGGCTTTTATGAACCGAAGCGGCCCACCGGTCCGTCACTTGGCAGGTTTTTACAGGATATCATGTGAGGATATGTTAATTATCCATGACGACATAGACCTTGCATACGGAAGAATAAAAATTAAAGAGAAAGGAGGGGATGGGGGACACAAGGGAATCAGATCTTTAAAAGATGCCTTTGGCGAAGGAAATTTTATAAGGCTTCGCATAGGTATCGGGCGTTCCGGGGCTGGTGCGGATGTGGTAGATCATGTCCTGGGCCGTTTCGGTTCGGAAGAAACCGGCCTGCTGGATAAAATACTCGCTACCGCCATGGACGCTGCAGTCACAATTCTTTGCGAAGGTGCAAAGGAAGGAATGAATCGGTTTAATCGTATGAAAACCATTAATTGAAGTTAAACTTTGAGATGGAGGGAAAAGAATGGAATTTTTTATGAACAATATACCTTTGGTATGTACACTCGTGGGTCTTTTGGGTGTACTGTATGCCATTCTTATTGCAGGTATCGTTAAAGGAGCTCCTAAAGGTGACGAAAAAATGCAGGCAATTGCAGCTGCTATTGCAGAGGGCGCAATTGCTTACCTCAACCGTCAGCTAAAGACAGTCTCTATTGTTGGTGGTGTTATTTTTTTAATCATTATTGTCACCATGGGCCCAATTACCGCTATCGGGTTTCTTATTGGTGCTGTTGCTTCTTATGCCGCCGGCTATATTGGAATGAGAGTATCGGTTATTGCCAATGTCAGAACGGCTGAAGCCGCCAGAAAAGGTCTGGCCGCCGGTCTGAGCATGGCTTTTAAGGGTGGCTCGGTAACCGGTATGATCGTTGCCGGTTTGGCCCTGTTCTCTGTTGCCGGTTATTATTTTGCAACCGAGGATGTTGTGGCGCTGGTTGCCCTTGGTTTTGGCGGAAGCTTGATCTCCATTTTCGCACGAATCGGTGGTGGTATCTTCACCAAAGGCGCTGATGTTGGTGCTGACCTTGTTGGTAAAGTCGAAGCCGGTATTCCTGAAGACGACCCCAGAAACCCGGCAGTTATTGCAGACAACGTGGGTGACAATGTGGGTGACTGTGCCGGTATGGCCGCGGACCTTTTCGAAACCTATGCGGTTACCGCTGTGGCCGCTATGCTCCTGGGGCACCTGATCTATCCTGATTACCCCATTGCTACTGAATTTCCGCTGGTGCTTGGCGCCATTTCCATTATCGCCTCCATTATTGCCGTCTTCTTCGTAAGATTGGGCAAAAATCAGTACATCATGGGTGCGTTGTACAAAGGAATGTTTGGTTCCGCCATTCTAGCCGCCATTGGTTTTTACTATGTGACCATGCATATGATGGTGGGAATCCCTGGCCTTGCTCCCATGTCGATTTTTTATTCGGCTCTGGTCGGTCTGATTCTGACCGTCCTTATTGTTATTATCACTGAATATTACACCGGTATTTATGGACCTGTTAAAGCGGTAGCAGAAGCTTCTACTACCGGTCATGCCACCAACATCATTTCCGGTCTCGCCGTTGGTATGCAGGCAACAGCCGCTCCGGTTTTATCTATCTGTATTGCTATTCTGGCTGCCTACCACCTTGCCGGTCTTTATGGTCTCGCTATGGCTGCCATGTCCATGCTTTCCATGACCGGTATGGTTATCGCCATTGATGCCTATGGTCCTATTACCGACAACGCCGGCGGCATTGCCGAAATGGCCGAAATGGATGAAAGCGTGCGTGCAGTAACCGATCCTCTGGATGCTGTCGGCAACACCACCAAAGCCGTAACCAAAGGTTATGCCATCGGTTCTGCCGGTCTGGCCGCTTTGGTTCTGTTTGCCTGCTATGTTTTCGAATTTCAGCTTCATGGCGGTGAAGAGGGCATGGAGGGAATTCAATTTGCTCTCAGCGATGTGAATGTTATCGTCGGTCTTTTCATCGGTGGCCTTCTTCCTTTCCTTTTGGCTTCTATGACCATGAAAGCCGTTGGAAATGCAGGTGGTGCAGTTGTTGAGGAAGTTCGTCGTCAATTCCGTGAAATTCCCGGAATCATGGAAGGAACCGCAAAACCGGATTATTCTACCTGTGTTGATATTGTTACCAAGTTCGCACTCAAGGAAATGATGATTCCGGCTCTGCTGCCTGTTATTTCACCTATTCTGGTCGGATTCCTCCTGGGCAAAGTTGCACTGGGTGGTTTGTTGATTGGTAGTATCGTTACCGGTCTGTTCCTTGCTATTTCTTTGACAACCGGCGGGGCAGCCTGGGACAATGCCAAAAAATACATCGAAGACGGCCATCTGGGTGGTAAGGGTAGTGATGCCCATGCAGCAGCTGTTACCGGTGATACCGTAGGCGACCCCTACAAAGACACCGCTGGACCTGCCATTAACCCCATGATCAAGGTCCTCAACGTTGTCGCGCTTTTAATGGTACCTTTCCTGATGTAAAAAGGAACACCATAAAAGTGTATGGTATAGTACACTGAAATAAAAAGGATTGGTGCAGTAAAATCTCACCAATCCTTTTTTTATTGCTTGTTTGGGATAAAATTGATATATATGCCAAAATGTGCTGTTTTCTTAACCCTGTAACGATGGTAGTGGTGAGTATATGACTGAGAAAGAGTTCGCCAAAAAATCTGACGTGTCCGGAAGCAAACCTCGAGAATTTCGGGTGGGAGATTTAGCTGTGTATCCCGCACATGGTGTCGCCCGTATTGAAGCTATTGAAAGCAAAGTAGTCAGTGGTGAAAAACACGATTTTTACATTATGAAGGTATTGGAAAACAATATGGTCATCATGATCCCCACGTGGAACGTAGATTCGGTCGGACTGCGGGACGTAATCAGTGAAAATGAAATTCCCAAAGTTTACGAGATCATGAAAAAAAACCGTGATGCACCCATTGACAGCCAAACCTGGAATCGCCGGTACCGTGATTACATGGAAAAAATTAAAACCGGATCACTGTTCGATGTGGCCGAGGTTTTTCGTGATTTATACCTTCTGAAACTCAATAAAGATTTGTCCTTTGGTGAAAGAAAACTCTACGATACCGCACAGTTGCTTTTGGTTAAAGAATTGTCAACAGCAATGAATTCCGATGAGGGAACCATCTTGTCGGAAATCGAATCCCTTTTTCCCTCAGGCGGCCATCTATAATTTTTGATGCGCCCATGGTAAAAAAAGGGGCCTTTACCATTTGTGCAGCCGAAAGAGATATAGGCAAACGCCTTGATATCGTTGTATCCTCTCACATTGAAGTTTGCTCCCGATCCCTTGCCGGTACTTTGATTAAAAAAGGGGCCATAACCGTTAAGGGGTTTGCTCAGAAGCCCGGTTATAAAGTCAGAGCTGAAGATGTTATTGACGGGGTTATCCCGCCTTCCTCTCCGGTGAAATTTTCGGCAAAACCCGTGCCTTTCAGGATTATATTTGAAGACAATCACTTGATGGTAGTCGACAAACCTCCCGGACTGGTTGTTCATCCGGCTCCGGGACACTACTGTGCCACGCTGGTCAACGGGGTGTTGTTTCACTGTCCCGATCTGGAAGGTGTCGGAGGAAAAATAAGGCCGGGTATCGTTCACCGTCTCGACAAAGATACTTCCGGAATTATAGTGGTTGCCAAAAGTGGCATAGCCCATGAAGAATTGTCTGATCAGTTTAAATACCGAAAAGTCAAAAAAGAATATCTTGCTCTTGTATGGGGCCAGATGCCTTCCATCAGCGGAAAGATTGAGTTTGATGTGGGAAGGCATCCAAAAGATAGGAAGATTATGTCTGTGCATAGTCATAGAGGAAGACATGCCGAAACCCATTGGATTGTCAAAGAATCTTATCCCCGGGCCTGCCTCATAAAACTGGACCTGAAAACCGGTCGCACGCATCAAATTCGGGTGCACTGCGCCGCTATTAATCATCCTGTACTTGGAGATAAAACTTATGGAAAAAACCGGATGGCAATAGTCAAAAAAAAGGACGGTTCAGAAAAAAAAATTCAAAGGCACATGCTTCATGCCTGGCGCATTCAATTTGAACACCCCGTGGAAAAAAAAATAATGGAATTTCAGGCAAAAATGCCCGATGACATGAAAGAAATTATTGATATTTTGAGAGGCTCTCTGAAAAACGGAGCTAATGGTTAACTTTCCGATACACCAAAACACCCCCGACCCTGGATTTTTCAATTTCGTTTTTACGCTCAAATTCAATGAGCTTTTTCAAATCCTCCTCTCTTAACCCCGGAATGGCAAGAACAGGCCGGACAATTCTAACCTTGCGTTTGAAAAAACCGCTTTTTTCCAGCTCTTCAATTTGAAGTATACCCAGAAGCGAATACGGCGCAGGTGCAGAATGCATGATATCCAATATTTCAGGGGTGCATCTGATGTTGCTTACAAAGAGATCGAGTGGATTGCGGGTCCACCGGGTGCTGAAAACCATTTGACTGAGCTTTTTGGAGTATCCTTCCAAACGCCATTGCTCCACTCTGCGATTATTAATGACTGCTACTGCTGAAAATTCAATACTTTTTTTCTCTTTTTCCTCTACATAACGGTTGAAACTCAAATAGCGAAGGTTTTCAGTTTTTTCCGGCATACCGCCTACAATCAAGATTTCTTTAAGCAGGGCAACATCCGGAGTTACTACACGATTCAGAGCATTGATCAGATCATTGATAAAGTTGTGGCTCATTAACAATTCCTTAAATTTTAAAATCTTTCCAAACGTTTCTCCCCAACAAAAAATGGGCAAATTGTTTAATATCTAATCTCTTGCTTCTCAAAAAAGGATTTTGTCGAGGGCAGCTCGAAAAAATCATTTTTTGCATATCTTCAACCGACAACACAGCCAAAACCTTTTTTTAGAAGCTTTATTAAGTAAATCTATAAACTGTCAAGTCTTATTTGTATTAACTCACATTTTTCCATACCATAAAATTTTAGACATTGCGATATTCATGCAGCGGCTTTATTATAAATTCATACTTTATTCTAATTTACGTCTATTCGTAAAGGGTTTTGACATATTGGTTTCATATAAACACAGGTAATGAATCATATTTTTTATTTTCTAAAACATGATGGGTATTGTCAAGTATTTATGTTTGCAGACCGTCGCAGATAAAAGGCATAGGGTAAAAAAAATATGAAAAAAGAAGACTATATTTTTTTGGAGCAGCAGCTGGGGGCTCATAACTATAAACCTTTGGATGTTGTGCTGAGCCGGGGCCAGGGTGTTTGGGTATGGGATGTGGAAGGCAAAAAATATCTTGACTGTCTGGCTGCATACTCTGCGGTCAATCAGGGACATTGTCATCCGAAAATTTTACAGGCGATGATCGGGCAAGCCAAAAATCTGACACTGACTTCAAGGGCTTTCCGAAATGATCAGCTTGGGCTTTTATATCGGGAACTGTGCGATCTGACCCATTCCGGCGTGATTATTCCTCCTCCAGGATATCTCGGGAAAGTGAGAAAAATCTGTAGAGAGCATAATGTTGTTCTGATTTTGGATGAAATTCAAACCGGTTTAGGCCGGACAGGAAAACTTCTGGCTGAAGAGCATGACGGTATCGAAGCGGACATAACGCTGATCGGAAAGGCTCTTTCCGGAGGCTATTATCCGATTTCAGCCGTTCTTTCCAACACGGAACTCATGGATGTATTACAGCCGGGGGAACACGGTTCTACCTTCGGGGGAAATCCTCTGGCGTGTGCCGTGGCACGGACCGCATTAAAGGTACTTATGGAAGAAAACATGATTGAAAATGCCGAAAAAATGGGGGCTTACTTTTTGAGCGGCTTAAGGAGAATCTTGAGTTCAAAAATCAAGGATATTCGTGGTAAAGGGCTGATGATAGGTGTTGAGTTTTTTGAAGATGCCGGGGGCGCCCGACATTACTGTGAAAAACTTCAGGAGAAAGGAATTCTGTGCAAGGAAACACATGATCATATCATTCGATTTGCTCCTCCTCTGGTAATTACCAGGGATGAAGTGGACTGGGCATTGGAAAGAATTCAGGTTGTTTTCCAACAGTAATTTAAGCATTCAGGAATTTCAAACATGGTACAGAAAATTGAAAATGTTATCATCATGGGTGCAGCTGGACGGGATTTTCACAATTTCAACATATATTTCAAAGACAATGAGCGCTACAGGGTTGTATGCTTTACCGCAACACAAATTCCCGACATACATGGCCGGCATTATCCCCCGGAGCTGGCCGGAAAACTTTATCCTCAGGGTATCCCGATTTATACGGACGAAAACCTGTTTGAACTGGTCCAAAAACATCGGGTGGATCTGGTGGCTTTTTCCTACAGTGATGTTCGGCACACGGATGTGATGCATCAGGCTTCAATCGTTACAGCAGCGGGTGCGGATTTTATTATTATCGGCGCTTCTTATACCATGCTTTATTGTTTGGGATGGTGGAAACAACGACACACCTTTTTTCAGGCCCGACATTCATATTGTGGTATTGGACCCCCATAGGCCCGGCCATGAAACATCCTATCATCCGGGAGAAACCAATCTGATCATGGCCGATATTGCAATCATCAACAAAGTCGACAGCGCTAAATCCGAAAATGTTGAAAAAGTCCGAAAAGCGATCATTGAAAACAATCCCGGAGCAGAAATTGTGCTGGCGGATTCGGAGCTTCTGGGTGAGGATGTTGAGCGAATCAAAGATAAGAAAGTTTTGGTGGTCGAAGATGGTCCCACATTAACCCATGGAGAGATGGCTTATGGGGCAGGAATTATTGCCGCTCAACGTTTTGGGGCAGCCCGGCTTGTGGATCCGCGTCCTTATCTGATTGGGACATTAAAGGAAACTTTTGAAAAATATCCGTCGATTGGTCCTTTGTTACCTGCCATGGGTTATGGGCACCGGCAGATTAAAGATTTGGAGAAAACCATTAACAAAATCCCATGCGATGTTGTTGTGGTGGCAACCCCTGTTGATTTGACAAGATTGCTTTCCATAAATAAGCCGTGTATTCGTATTGTTATGAGTACAAGGACAGAGGCAAACCTACACTGGAAGAAATACTGGACCTACATTAAGGTACGTGGCAGATTATGAAAAATGACACCTTGAAAAAATGGAGCCAGGTATGATTGCACGTAAGTCAAAAAAAACTAAGCCGATTCTACTGGTAGCGCTGGGCGGAAATGCTCTTATCAAAAAAGGTCAGGAAGGCACCATCGAAGAGCAGTTCGAAAATTTGAGAGTGCCCATTGGTTAACTTGCAGCGCTTGCAGGAACTTATAAGATTGTTATCACTCATGGAAACGGGCCTCAGGTGGGCAATATTATGCTTCAACAGGAAGCATGCAAACAGGTGCCGAATTTGCCCCTTGAAATTCTGGTTGCTCAGACTCAGGGACAGATTGGTTACATGATTGAATCAGCCATTGATGAAGCCCTGATGGATATATTAAAAACATCAGGTAATTATTGACAAAAAATGAAATACTTTGATAATGATAGCTTTGGGTTTTAAAAGAGGGTATCCGATCCGCTGATTTCAGGCTTTTTGCGGGGCGTATACCCTTGTTGTGTTACAGGTGACAGGAAAATTAAAAGGATCGATATGACTCGAAAATATATATGGAGTGATCCTCCGGGACAAACAGCGTTTCCTGTGGCAAAAGCCGGATATGGTTTCATTTTTGCTGCGGCTTTTACAACAGTTGTTTTTGCCATACTGGGATGGACATTTCTGTCCATAGTAGGCCTCGGGGCCACATTTTCAATTTGGCTGTTTTTCAGGGACCCCGACCGGGTAATTCCCCGGGATCAGGATGTGGTGGTATCTCCTGCCGACGGCAAGGTGCTTTTTGCTGGTCAGGAGAAAGAAAATCCATATATAGACGGTCCGTGCATGAAAGTCAGTATTTTTATGTCGGTTTTTAATGTGCATGTCAATCGCATTCCTCGGGAAGGTGTTGTTAAAAAGATCGATTATTATCCTGGTAAATTTTTTAACGCTTCTTTGGACAAAGCTTCCGTATATAATGAAAAAAATGCTGTTTTTGTAGAAACCCCGGAGAGCAAAACCATCTGTTTTGTGCAGATTGCCGGTCTGATTGCGCGACGAATCATCTGTTCCGTCCAGCCTGGTGATGAAGTTAAACGAGGCCAGCGAATGGGGTTGATTTGTTTTGGGTCCCGGGTGGATGTTTATCTTCCCGATAAAAGCCGTTTGAATGTTTTTAAGGGAGACAAGGTCAAGGGGGGTACCACCATTTTGGGGTATATGTCCGATGATCAGAAAAATGAGAGCTCCGATTTTGCAAATTCATAACCTTTTGTGTTTACCATCTTATAGTCTAAGGAGTGAAAATGACCGAAACCTATCAAAGCAAAACCTATCAAATCGGTGTGATTCCCGGTGATGGCACCGGAGCTGAAGTTGTCGCAGAAGGACTAAAGGTACTGGAGGCTGTTTCAAAAAAATACGGCTTCAGTCTGAATTTTACCCACTACATGATCGGTGGGGAAAATTACAAGGCCCGCGGTGAAATTCTTCCTGATGATGTGATTGAATCTTTAGGAAAAGCGGATGCCATTTTTTTAGGTGCCATCGGACATCCGGATGTCAAGCCGGGTATTCTGGAAAAAGGGATCCTTCTGAAGATGCGGTTTCATTTTGACCAGTACATCAACCTGAGACCTGTGAAGCTTTATGAGGGTGTTTCCACGCCCATTAAAAATAAGGGCCCTGAGGATATCGATTTTGTGGTTATCCGGGAAAACACAGAGGGTTTATATGCGGGAGCCGGAGGGGTTTTAAAAAAAGGAACACCTGATGAAGTTGCTGTGCAGGAATCAATTAATACCCGCAAGGGGGTAGAAAGATGTATCCGGTACGCTTTTGAATATTGCCGAAAACGCAACAAAAGAAAAAAAATCACCCTTTGTGGAAAAACCAATGTTCTGACTTATGCATTCGATTTGTGGGAGAGGGTTTTTTATGAAGTCGCAAAGGAGTATCCTGATATTGAAACTGACTATGCTCATGTGGATGCCATTTGCATGTGGATGGTTAAAAATCCGGAATGGTTCGATGTCATTGTTACCGATAATATGTTCGGAGATATTATAACCGACCTGGGGGCAATGATCCAGGGAGGTATGGGAATTGCTGCAGGAGGTAACATAAATCCCCAGGGCATTTCCATGTTCGAGCCTATCGGCGGTTCGGCACCCAAGTACACCGGTTTGGGAATAATTAACCCTTTGGCGGCCATATCTTCAGCGCAGCTGATGCTGGAAACGCTGGGTGAAACCAAAGCGGCATCCATGGTTGAAAAGGCGGTCATGAAAGTTCTCCGTGAGGATTTAAAGGATATTTCCGCCGGTAAAATGGGTTATTCCACCAGTGAAGTGGGAGATCTTGTTAAAGATTTTATCGAAAGCAATTAAAACCGCTGATATAAAAAAAAATGTATTCGGAAAGGATAAAAAAGTTGTCAGAGAAACAAATCAATGTGGCTGTTGCCGGAGCTACGGGTGCAGTAGGCGATCAGATGCTTGCCTGTCTGGCTGAAAGGAATTTTCCTGTTCGTTCCTTAAGATTGTTGGCCTCCAAAAAGTCCCTGGGACGGAAAATCAATTTTAAGGGAGAAATGATTCCTGTAGAAGAACTTAAAGAAGATTCGTTTAAGGGCATGGACATCGCGCTTTTTTCAGCCGGGACCGGTACCAGCGAATATTTTGCACCCTTTGCGGCAAAAGATGGCTGTATCGTGGTAGATAATTCCAATGCGTGGCGTATGGATCCTGAGGTTCCGCTGGTGGTTCCCGAAGTCAACCCCCATGCCATCAAAGGTTATACCGTTAAGGGAATCATAGCCAACCCCAATTGTTCCACAATTCAAATGGTTGTGCCCTTATGGCCGATTCATCAAAAATACAAAATCAAACGTATCGTGGTATCCACCTACCAGGCCGTGTCGGGCACAGGTAAAAAAGCCATTGACGAGCTTTTCGACCAGACCCGCGCCATGATCAATTTTTTGAAATTTGAGCAAAACGTTTATCCTCACCGGATTGCGTTTAATTGTCTTCCCCATATCGACAAGTTCCAGGAAAATGGTTACACAAAAGAAGAAATGAAAATGGTTCGGGAAACCAAAAAAATAATGGAAAACGATTCCATTATGGTGACTGCAACAACGGTTCGTGTACCCGTCTTTTTCGGACATTCGGAATCGGTTAATATTGAGACCCATGAGCCCATTGCCGCAGCGGATGTAAAAGCATTGCTGAAACAAGCCCCGGGTGTAAAGGTGGTTGATGATCCTGCAATCAATGCTTATCCTATGCCCATTGATGCTGCAGGCCAGGATCTTACGCTGGTGGGGCGTATTCGTGACGACGAATCGATTCCAGGCCATGGAATCAACATGTGGGTGGTTGCCGACAATATTCGTAAGGGAGCGGCCACAAATGCCATACAAATTGGCGAGATCCTCTTAAAAGAATATTTGTAATCTTATCTGAGTTTTTTAGATAACCGAATTAATCAATAAATGGAGTTTTAAATTGGAGAAAATACCTTTCACCAGAGAAGGTTATGAGAACCTGAAAAGAGAACTGGAACAGCTTAAGTCTGTTGCGAGGCCGGAAAATATCAGGGCCATCGAAGAAGCCCGTGCCCATGGAGATCTGTCGGAAAATGCCGAGTTTGAAGCAGCCAAGGAACGGCAAGCCTTTATCGAAGGGCGGTTATGCGAGTTGGAATATAAATTGGCCAGTGCTGATATTATCGACCCTGATAAGGTCTCTCGGGACAGGGCTGTATTTGCCTGTAGGGTTTTGCTGGAAAATATCGACACTGGGGAAAATGTTGAATACCAGCTTGTCGGACCCGAAGAATCCGATATTTCCGGAGGGAAAATTTCTGTTTCTTCCCCTCTGGGACGAGCCATTGTGGGCAAAAAGACCGGAGATGAAATTATATTGAATGCTCCCGGTGGAAAAAGACATTACGAGTTGGTTGATATTTTATAGACATTATCTTTAACTATGCATGTATGGAGGCATAATTGGCTCGAATTACCATTGAAGACTGTTTAAAGCGGGTGGACAATCGTTTTCAGCTTGTACATCTTGCCGCTAAAAGGGTTCGCCAAATTCGGGAAGGCTCCGAGTATCTTGTTTCATCACCTAAAAACGAGGACATTGTTGTTGCGCTGAGAGAAATTGCTGCAGGTAAAATTTCTTTGAAAGATTCTGAAAAAATCTAATAGCAGCACTGGAGAAAGCTATATCCCCTTGCCCAAATACAGTTATACATACAAGGCTCTAAACAGGGTGATGGGAAAAGCCATTCACCAATACGACATGATTTCTCATGATGACCGTATCGCGGTGGGGCTGTCCGGTGGAAAAGACAGTCTCACCCTTATGTGGTTTTTAAATGAACGCCTGAACCGGGTTCCCATTGACTATACGCTCTATCCCATATATATCGATCCTGGGTTCCCCGGAGGCTTTGCCGATCGCCTTTATCAATATTGCCGGAATATGAAATACAATCTCACCGTGGATTATACCGATCATGGAATCATTGCCCATAGTTCGGAAAACCGTGAGAATCCATGTTTTTTATGTTCCAAGCTTCGAAGAAAGCGTATTTTTGAGATAGCTCACAGCCTTGGATGTAATAAAGTGGCCCTGGCGCACAACAAGGATGATCTTATTGAAACGCTTTTTTTAAACATGTGCTATGCAGGGGAAATAAGTACTATGAAACCCTCCCAATCCTTTTTTAAAGGAGAGTTTATCCTTATCCGACCACTTTGTCTTGCTGATGAAAGTTCAATCCGAAAATTTTCTTCGCAGCAGGCGTTTCCGGAGTTTGCAAACCCTTGCCCGACGGCGAAAATTTCCAAACGGAAAGAAATTAAGGAGCTTTTGCAAAAGCTTTATTTCAGTAATAAAAAAATAAAAGGAAATATTTTCAGATCCATGCAGCGTGTTAAACAGGATTATCTTCTTTAAACAGGGTATCATAAGCAGGAGAAAACATTATGTTATTATTTAAAAACCCTGAACAAGTGGCCTTGAAAATGAAAGATATCCAAAGTCAGAGGGATTATCGTCAAATTCCTATCGACAAAGTGGGTATTAAAAACCTTCGATATCCCATACGGGTTTTGGACAAAAAAAACGGCTATCAAAACACGGTTGCATCCATCAACATGTATGTGGATTTACCCCATAAGTATAAAGGTACCCATATGAGCCGGTTTGTGGAACTTCTCCATTTGTTTCGACCGGAGGTTTCACTTAAGCGGTTTTCAGCCATTTTGGATCAGATGAAAGATCACCTGAATGCAGCCTCTGCTCATATCGAAGTGCTTTTTCCTTATTTTATTGAAAAAAAAGCCCCTGTGAGTTTTTCACCCGGGCTCATGGATTATACCTGCCGTATAATCGGTGCAAGCGATCCCAGTGGGAAAGTCGACCTGATATCCGAAGTCATTGTTCCCATTTCATCCGTTTGTCCCTGTTCCAAGGAAATCAGTGAAGCAGGCGCTCACAATCAACGTGGAGAAGTGCGGCTGAGCGTGAGGTTTAAAAAATTTGTGTGGATGGAAGACATGATTGATTTGGTGGAAGACGCTGCATCGTGTGAAGTCTATTCTGTGCTGAAGCGTGTGGATGAAAAATACGTGACGGAAAAAGCTTATGTAAACCCCAAATTTGTTGAAGACATTGTCCGGGATATTGCAAAGCGTATCAAGGAAGATGAAAATATCACCTGGTTTTCCGTAGGTGCAGAAAATTTCGAATCCATACATAACCACAGTGCTTATGCTCAGATCACATGCGGGCAACCACCGCTTGTAAATTCACCTTCCGCAAAAGTACTTCCATAATGGGGAACGCTTGTTTCCCATTACAGTTGAGGAAAATGACAAAAGGATAAACACCTTTTTCACTTTCAATATAGCCTGCAAGGTTGCTGACACCATGAAGGGTGCCGGTCTTATAAAAGGCGTTTTTTTCTTTTTTCATCAAATGATAATAAGGTCTGAATTTTTCAAGTATTTGCAGCATGGTGGTTACACAAACCCGGTTTGCCCGCGATATACCTGAACCTTCAGCGATGATCAATTGATGGGGGCTGATATGCTGTTGCGCATATAATGCCATAGCCCTTACCCCATTTTCCACATTGCCGGGTGGACCATATCTTTCAATTCCCATAGCAATCAAAAGCTGGTTGGCCATAAAATTGTTGGAATGTTCCAGAAGTTTTTGAATTATTTCCTCAACGGTAAAAGAGGAATGATGCACCCATATAAGCTGTTCTTTTTTTTCATCCACCCGTCCGGTTTTTACCTGCCCGTGAATACTCACACCGTTTTTTTCCATAAAGTACCTGAATAAATGCCCTGCATACAGTGCAATATCGTTCTGATTGTGAGAAAGCACAATCCGGTTTGAACGGAAACCCGATTGTTTTATTTTTTCCATTACAAATGGCAGCAAGGGAGTTTGAGGTTCGCCGCTGATAAAAGTTCCGGGATGCCGGCCAGGTTTGAAACTCACCATATTGAAATTGACACACAAAGCACCATTGGGGGCATCGTGAGGCCGAAGCGTTGAGGATATGCCGGGTATTGCAGGTGGTTGTGAAAAATGACTGTCATCAACCAAAACGCTGTTAATCATCGGCTCCAGCATTGGGGCGAGTGCCCCGGCAATTTCGTCGATGACTTCCGAGACCAGATAAGGATCACCATATCCCTTGATAGTAAGATTTCGTTGGGCGTCCAGGTAAAATTCGGTCCGGAAGCGATAATCTTTTCCAAGAAAATGAAACGCGGCCAGTGCGGTGAAAATTTTTATGGTGGATGCCGGAATCAATTGCTCGTGTGCATTTTTGGCATACAAAATGTTTCCGTCAGGGTCGGCGAGCAATATGGCGTCGCTATTTCCAATATACTTTCCGAGCATCTCGAAATCACCGGCATTGGATAAAGAGGAAGATATCAGCATAAAACAGCTTGTCAGGAGAAACAGCTTTGGAAAGCGCTTTAATCTTGAAATGATTATCATTATATGAACTCCATGGAAAAATAACTTTTGACCGTTAAGCGTTTCAGAGACATTTGAAAGGGAGCATTACCTGTTTTTCAAAAAAGTGAACAGATGATCGAAACCGTTTCTCCCCTTTGTAGAAGCGGACTTGAGGTACCCCCAAAAAATCTAAGCAAAATAATATGAAATTTCAAGAAGGACTGTACCGGTGATTCTTTGCAAAAATGAAATCGCCCAACCAGGCTAATTCAGCCGACGCAAAAAGCCGCGCGGCTGATTAGCGTTGTTATGCACGATAAACAAGTCTCGCTTGACATATCATATAACTATACCAATCAGACGTTTTCGTCTTTTGGGGTTTTTCATCATGGCATCTTATATGGATCGGCAGAAAAAGCCGTACTTTCTTCAAGCAATGCCTTCCATAGTGGCACCGCGGCCCTGGCTGTCCCCTGGACTGCCTTGTTAAATGCAAGGTTCTTAATGGGCATGAACAATTTGTTCTATCGTTTCAACTATCCACTGATTTAGGCTCTTTCCTTCTGCTGAAGCCTTCGATGCGATTTCAGCGTGCAATTTTGGCGGAATGCGCAGGTTGAATTTACCGGAATATTCTTTATAAGGTTCAATACCTTTTTCCTTGCAGACATCAAGAAATATCTTCAACGATTTTTTAAACTCCAAACGCAGCTCATCCGGTGTTTTACCATAGAAATCAGCGCCTCCGTTGAGTCCAAGTATTTCACCCCGAAACATATCGATTTCAGGATCGTAATCGATTTTGGCTTTATGACCTTCAAATGTCATGATATTCATGGTGTCACCCCATGGCTTTCCAACCATTTCCGAATGCTTGAAACCGCGCCCTTATCGGTTTCCGGCATTGGGTTTGGTCTATGGAATACTCTGACTTCATCAAATAAAACGACAGCCACCCTGGAACCTTCGCGCTCACTGACGTCGGCGCCAAGAGCAACCAGCATCGCCTCGATTTCATCCCACTTGATACTGCCGCTAACGGGTCTGTGAAAGATGAGTTCCAGTGTTTTGCGATGTTTTCGCTTCATTGATTGAATAGTACCACATCGTGGTACTTTGTCAAGGATGTTTCGACCGTGAATAATTGGAATCGTCATAGGTATTTATCAAGGCATTTAACGGGCGCAGTTGAGGAGTGCGGCACGGGAGTGACGCATCTGCTCGAACTGCGTTGATGGGCTGCGCTTCGCGCCCCTCGGATTCCTCAACTGCGCCCGATGGACTGGCGCGAAGCGCCAGCCCATCGCCGAAATCAGCGGCGCGGCTTTTTGCGTCCGCTGAATTTTGTGGTTGGGATTTCATACCTGTGTACCTATTAGTTTATGATAACTTGGTCTTCATGAAACAATGATTTTTCGATTAGAATGTTTTTAGTTCCTTCAGGATCGGCCGTAAATAAAAGGATACGAAGGTTCTCAACAGCTCTTGAAAAAGAAACGTAAGCAAGCCTGATCGACCTGTCGAGCTGGCCTTCTGTCGGACTTCCAGCTATCTCTGGCACAAGCATTTTTGTGAAGCTATATATGTTCCACGCTGCTTCAATATCATCATAAACCACAACTACATTTTTATATTCTTCGCCTTTCACACCGTGTTGAGTGCTGTATGGTGTGTGTTCATTTATAAATTCAGTATATGGTTCGATTTCATCGGTACTCATTTTGAAAAATTCGTCAACGAGGCAGTCTTCCTTATCTATTTCATGTAAATCTTTGTTATAATCCTCATCTCGCGGTGATCTTTCAAGGTGACGAGAAAGCCGTTCTGAAACCGCGATGATTTCGTTTTCCTGGCAAAACAATAAAATCTCTTGGAGGGTATTGATTGACCATTTTTCCGTTAGTTCCTCAAAAGGACATTGCAAACAAAAATATCTGCCTCATCAACCGTGAACACGGCGCCGCCCTTCGGGTATTGCTGGATGATGAACTCCAAAAAGCCGCCATACCGGTAACTGAAATTATAGGGTACACCAATGAAGTATCGACTCATCTCGAAGGAGCCCTCATGGTAGGTTCAAAAGTTGCCGACATCGCCCTGGGTTTTCATGCAAT
>SKZT01000220.1 GCA_007127235.1 Desulfobacteraceae bacterium | reverse complement strand
GTTGTCATTCCATAAGGGCGATCTTTTATGACAACAAAACCATGCTGATCCGTGGTAATTCCCTTTGTGGTGGATACGATTCGTGAGGCGGGTCTTTGCCCAATCGCCAGCATAACAACGTCTGTAGAAAGTTCCAGTATGTGACCATTTGTATCTTTAGCCACAACTTTGTTAACAAAAGTATCACCCTCAAACCTAACAGGTGTAAGCGCTTCTCGGAGGACAATTCCCTCTTGAAGGGCTTTTTCTACTTCACTCGTTAAAGCTGGCATCTCTTGCCTTTTTTCTTGAAAAATAACTGTAATTCTGCTGTTTTTCTTACGTTTCCGCAAGCTCCTTGCAGCATCTAAGGCTACGTTTCCTCCACCTATTACCACCACCCTGACATCATCTGCGAATGAAAACTCATCGGATTTCAACATGCCGGCATCTGATAGCGCCAGAGTTCTTAAATAGTAAATTGCCGGGATAATATTATGCAAGTCATGACCGGGAATTTCTAATTTTTTTGGTAATGCTGTGCCCGTTCCAATAAAGATTGCGTCAAAATCCATGGAAAACATATCATCTATTACAAGATCCGGACCGATCATCACCTGATTTATGAATTCAACGCCAAGAACCGTGAGCCGTTCTATTTCACGACGCACTACAATCTTGGGAAGGCGATAACTTGGATTTCCGTACATGAGTACGCCGCCTGATTCCGGTTGCGATTCATATACGGTAACAGCAAAGCCCATTTTCACCAGATCACCGGCAACCGTTATCCCGGCTGGTCCGGAACCAATAATAGCAACACGTCCTATTATATCCTTCTGTCGCTTGATTTTTTTAGGAAGTAGCCCCATTTCAAAAGCAAACAATTCTCCTTTTGGCAAAAATGTTGCTTCCCATGGAGCGGCAATTGCCTTCATGGCAACCTGCAACTATGACACGGCCGGCACCTTTCAAAAGAGGTGCAAACATATTCTCGATTCCAATTCTTCCGGTACATCTAACCGGTTGGATATGAACTTTTTTGTTAAGCTCCAACCCCAACCGTTTTGCTTCATGCCCTGCCAAAAACGCGGACCGTTCACATGCAAAAATAAAAGTTTCAGCTTCATTTACCTTTTCAACGAGTTTTTCGTTGGAAAACGCTTCTTGCCTGATCGCTTTGGCTGGGCAGTTGGAAACACACAGGCCGCATTCAAAGCAGGCTTCCGGAATAATCCTGGGCTTGTTTGACCTGAAAAGGACCACTGCTCTGTGAGGACAAACCCTTAAGCAGGTCAAACACTTTCTACATTCATTTTCTAAAATCCATGCAGGGTATCCATCGCGAGGTCCATTTTTTCCGAGACTTTCCAGACCAGTCAAAATTGCCGCTATTTCAGCAGTCAAATCATCCCCATCACTTTCATCATGGCAACTTCCGGCAAAAAAAATGCCTTTCCTCGGGCTTGCCACAGGCCGATACCTGGAATTAGGGGATTGAATAAAACCCTCGGTATCTATTGGCTGATTTAAAACCGCCGAAACTGATAAAGTATTTTCGGGAGGCGCAATTTTTTCAGAAATCACCAACATATCGCTGTAAACAAAAATTTTCATCCCCGGCAGGGTAATATCTTCATAGTACAGCTTTACTTTATCTGCCTCTACAGTAAAATCAACAGATGCATTTTCGGTCGTTCTCAGAAATTTTACTCCGGCTTTTCTGGCGGCATCATATTTTTTCTGACCCAGCAACCCGTGCACCAGCATTTTTTCCATCAAAATATAGGCTGTTTTGCCTTCATCAGCCAGGGAAATAGCCATATCAAGAATAATGCCGGCATTATTCTTGTTCTCAGGCCCGGAATAATCTATCCAAAAAGTCACTTTGGCGGGAATTTTTTTATCAGGATAATTCTTGAATAATTCAAGGGAAACCACCTGGTCCGAAAACACAATATTTTCTGGTTGGAGTTGTGTAAAACCTGTTGCCACAACAATAGCACCGGCAACCTCTTTATGTTTTCCTTCGGCATTTGCAATGCCAAGGACAAAGTTGCCCACAGTACCTTCCACGGAAACCAGGCGGGCATTGGATAGATATTTAAGGTGTTCATCTTTTAAAAAAGCCATTTTCCCGGAATCAATCAAAACCACCGGGTACCCTTTTTGGACCAATGCATTCGCAACGGAAACCGCCTCATTTTCTCCTCCCACCACTGCAACCTGAAACTTTCCATAGGCATTGGCAGCAATATCTAAATCATTGATAATTCGGGATGCGGCAATGCGCCCTTGGGAAATAGCACTTAAAATGTTCATGGGTCCGCGCGCAGTTCCCCCTGCATAAATCCCTTTAGGAAAATCGCTTTGGCTTTGGCTTAAAAATCCCCAGGGATCAGTTTTTACACCTAATTTGAGAACCAGTTCCTCAACATTTTCAGACGCTCCCAAACCTACGGACAAAATAATCAGGTCAAAATGTTGAGCAGTTCTCACGCCAATGGTTTCATCCTCATGAATGATCGTTAATTTTCCATCCTCTCTGTCGGATAAAATCTCCGAGGCTACTCCTTGCGTAAATTTTATACGATTGGACAGTTTTTGGGTAAAATTTCGAAATTCCTTTCCGATAATCTGCAAATCAATGTAAAAGACTGTAATGACTGTTGTGTGTGATTGCCGGGAGACCTGATCGACCAGTTCGCCGCTAAGGCAGGCGCCGCAGTTTTCACAGGCCTTGGTGGCCATACAAGCCCAGTTTATG
>SKZT01000009.1 GCA_007127235.1 Desulfobacteraceae bacterium | reverse complement strand
TGTGGATTCTGACTCCATAAATCAGACCACATCCACGCCGAGTCATTAAACCGCTGGGAAAGATCCCACAGCGTATCACCTTGTTGAACCGTGTAGTAAAAGCCTGTTTCGGTTTCAACACCATCAAAATCAGAATCGGCGTAAACATAAACAGGTAAAAGTAGAAGAATTAGAAACATAATCCCCAGTTTCCCGATACGAAATATTATTTTTTTCATAATCTTAGTGCTCCTGTTTTAATTTGAACCAGGCAAATAAGTTCGTTTCCGACTGATTGCTAACGCTTTAAAAAGAAATAATCTATATTATTTATCTAAAATTTGGTAACTTGCTTTTCTATGGTTTGTCAAGCTTTTACATTATAGCCGGAGAAGAATATGCTGGATTTTGGCCAAAAGGCAGCGGAAAGTCTTAAATTAATTCGTAAAAAAAAGCCTTTGATACACAATATCACCAACCTGGTTACCATGAATGTCACAGCCAACGCCTTGCTGGCTGTGGGTGCTTCACCCGTGATGGCTCATGCACACAACGAAGTGGAGGATATGCTGTCTTTGTCTGATGCCCTGGTTCTTAACCTGGGTACTTTATCCGATGACCGGGTTTTTTCCATGCTGAAAGCCGGAAAAAAGGCATCGCAATTACAACTACCGGTTATTTTAGACCCGGTAGGCTCCGGTTCGACGACATTTCGAACGGCTTCGGCAAAAAACCTGATTGAAAAAGTCAATATACGCGTGATTCGGGCAAACCCTTCCGAAATTTTATCCCTTGTTAACCGGGACTCAAAAACCAGAGGGGTGGATTCCTGTCACTCGGTTGATGATGCATGCATGGCTGCAAAAAAGCTTGCAAAAGAATTGAATAGCACATTAGCCATTACGGGCCAGGCAGATCTTGTGACGGATGGAAACCGGGTTATCCGAATTTTAAACGGGCATCCTCTAATGGGTTGTATTACCGGTTCAGGATGCATGGCCACAGCAATTATTGCCGCTTTTGTTTCGGTAGCTTCTGATGTACCTGGTGCGGTAGCGTCGGCCCTGGCTTTTTTCGGGTTGGCGGGAGAGATTGCAGGCAGGGGCGCTGTTGGACCGGGAACATTCATGGTGAAATTGCTGGATGCACTTTATACGATTACACCAGGGGATCTTGAAAAGGGTGCCCGGTATATCGTCCCTTAAATCACTGCAGGTGAAAAGTATGAAACTTCAGGAAATCGGGGAATTCGGTCTCATTGATAAATTGTCCGAAGGGTGTCTGCATAAAGAAAACCATGTAATCCGTGCTATTGGTGATGATGCGGCTGTTTTTATACAATCTGCCGGTGAAGTGGTGCTGGTGACAACCGACATGCTTGTGGAAAGAGTGCATTTCCTGAGAAATGCCACAACCGGATTCAACCTTGGATATAAAGCCCTGGCAGTTAATTTGAGTGATATTGCTGCTATGGGGGCAAGTGCACGGGAAGCCTTTGTCAGCATTGCGATTCCGGAGGACTGTTCTGTTGAGTTTATCGAAGATATGTACAAGGGTATAAAATACCTGGCCGCCAGTTTTCAGGTCAATCTTTTGGGCGGGGATACCACTGCATCTCCAAAAGATCTGGTCATTAATGTCGTTGTAGTGGGCTCTGCCCCGCAAGAGGAGATATTGTATCGGGATGGGGCAAAAAATAAAGATCTGATTTACTGCACAGGGTACCTGGGGGACAGCAGGGCCGGATGTCATTTGATTGTCAATGGGATAAAAACTGAATCGGACGGTTTAAAAGCTCTGAAAAATGCGCATTTGATACCCAGGCCGATGCTTATGGAAGGAAAATTCCTGGGCGGTTTTGGTGGTGTTCATGCTGCTATCGATATCAGCGATGGGCTTAGTTCGGATCTGGGTCATATTTTGAAGCAAAGCCGTGTGGGGGCCAAAATTTATGCGGAAAAAATGCCGATTTCCGAAAACCTGAAAATATTCTGTAAGCAGTTCAATCTGGATCCTGTAAAATATGCCGTGGATGGTGGTGAAGATTATGTGTTGCTGTTTACGGTATCACCGGATCGAGCGCAAAAACTTTATAAAAAATACCATGAAATCTTTGAATTTCCCTTGTTCGAAATTGGTGAAATCAACGACTCTGATCAGTTGGTACTTGAATTTCCAAATGGCAAAACAGAACAGATCCTCCCCACCGGCTGGAATCATTTCAAAAAAACATGAACCGCTCAAGGATATTGGTAACCTCGGGTAAATGATTTGAAAAACCATACAGGAAAGATAAAACTACTTGAGCTGACTTTTTCCGAACTTGTGTCAGAGTTGAAAAAACGTTATGGAAAAGGCGCTCATCATGCAGCAATTCTATTCCGGGAAATCTATTCCAATGGAAACATCGATTTGGGAAAATCGCCTGAAATTGTCCGATGGAAAAAATTATACGTTCAACTTTGCCATGATCTCAAAGTCAATCTGAATCCTGTTGTGGATACAATAAAGGAAAATGGATTAACCAAGTTTGTCACAAGGCTGAAAGACAGCCTGGAAATCGAGTCGGTCATTGTTCCCATGGCCACCCATAATACACTGTGTGTTTCATCGCAGGTCGGGTGTAAAATGGGATGTAAATTCTGCGAAACTGCCCGGCTTGGTTTTTTTAGAAATCTTTCAGTGGAAGAAATTATCGGGCAGGTGTTCACCGCAAAGTTCATATTTGATGTTGATATAAGAAATGTGGTTTTTATGGGAATGGGAGAACCGCTGGATAATTTTGATAATGTAATGCAAGCCATTCTGGTCATGGAAGATCAGCGGGGTTTTGATATTTCAAAGCGTTATATTTCTGTTTCGACAGCCGGTCTTTTGGACGGAATTAAAAAGCTGGCAGCTTTAAATTGGCCTCAAATAAACCTGGCCTTGTCTCTCAATGCTCCAAACGACCAGGTACGCTCCCAAATTATGCCGATTAATAAGGTTTATTCCATGGATAGACTTCGTGAAGTCCTCATGGATTTTCCCCTGAAAAAAAATGGGGCCGTTTATATTGAATATGTGCTGATTAAACACGTGAATGATCGTCAGGAACATGCATACCAACTGGCTGATTATTTGAAACCTCTAAGGGCGAAGCTGAATTTGATTCCCTATAATCGCCGAACCGATTCTTTGTTTGAAGCTCCTTCGGAGCAGGATGTGTCCCGTTTTCTCAGTTGGCTTGTGGAAAAAAAAGTTTTTGTTCGCAAAAGATCCACCAAAGGACTTGGTATTCGGGCAGGGTGCGGCCAGTTGGGAAATTACGCTTTGCTAAATAGCAGTGCCTGTCCGAAAACTCCTCTCCCTCCGGGAGGGGTTGGGGGAGGGAAGGGTAACCTCCTGATATCATTCACTCCCACCCCGACCCTCCCCCAAAGGGAGAGGGAGAAACAGAGTTTTCGGACAGGCACTAAATAAGCACCAGTTTGAAAGATTTAAGCATCATAACCGGATAATATGATTTTTTTGCTTTTGCCAGGCCGGGTAGACCCATATCGCTTTCTTTGTTGATAAAAGTATACTTATTGAAAAGTTTTCTGGCACACAGGTTATCGAAGTATTGATAAAGTCCTTTAATTTCCGAGAAAGCTTTTTCGAACTGAAAAACCCCCATATCGGATGTGAGACGTGAAGCCATTCCAAAAGCACTTATTTTGCCGTCCAGGCGAAGCATAAGACTGTCGATGCCAAGAATATCTATATTTTCAATGGTGTTTATGGCAGCCTTTTTTTCACAATACAGTTCTTCATGGGATTCTTTGTCGCAGTTTCTTTCTTCGCACCATTGTTCCAGAAAATCGATACATTCTGTGGCGGCATCTTTGGTAATGGGCTCTGTTTTTACATGTTTCCGAGCCACAAATTCCCGTTTGAACTGGTTGATAAGGTTTCGTTTTTTGGAATATTTATTTCCCTTCAGTGTTGCCAAGTCATGGGTTAAATAAACGTAATCATTAAAGGCTTTTTGTTCGGTAATGGTAAAAAATGAAGCTATTTGCTCTTTTCCATAGGCGCTGATATAATCTTCGGGTACGAAAAAATACTGATGATAGCCTGTATTTTTGGCCAGATGGTACAGTTTTTCCGGGTCATATTCGCTGTTGATGGAAACCGGCATGATCAAATGACGGCGGTCCGGGTCTTTTTTAAATTCAGCACCCACAATCAACGTGTCGTTATCCACTGCACCGCAGGGATGAAAAAATTCCGTGCTCCAGACAATAATTGAAGGCAGGGAATATGCGGACAATCTATATTCCTGATTAATAAAAAATTTTTTTAATTCCGGATAATCACCAGGGGTGAGTTTTTTAAAATTCATGGTTTAGACAGTATCATGGGGATTGAGTCGGGCATTTGTTTAAATCCCATGGGTTCATAAAATCCGTGAGAGCCTTTTTCCGCAATGAGTCCGATCCAAAAAATTCCATCATTTTGAAGACGATGGATGATCATTTCAATTATTCGCGTGCCGACTCCCTGGCCCCGATATTTTTTGTTCACGGTGATATCCTGAATATACGAGTCGCTTGCGCGGTCGCTGATGGCCCGGCCCATACCCACAATCTTTTGGGAGTTTAATACCGCCATGACAAAACAATGGCTTCCCTCGATAATCCGCATCACGTGTTGGGCATTGCCAGGTCCGTCCCACCAACGTTGACTGCGGTAAAGGTCTGTAATCTGTTCAATGAAAAACTCAGGGGGCTCAAATTCCGGGGTGTCGAAAAAGCTGTATTCTATCATCGGTTTTCAGGAAGGGTTTTGCGCCAAAAGGAAGGAAATACTGTTTCGTCCTTTCTTTTTTGATATGTACATGGCTTTGTCAGCCCGTTGAACAAATGAGGCGGCGTCTTCATTGGGACAATATTCAGTAATGCCAATGCTGATGGTTAAGGAAACCTCTTTTTTGCCGTCGGGAAAAAATTTCTGGTTTTCAATGAGTTTACGAATTCTGTTGGCTACCGCATAGGCATCCTCAGCTTTTGTTTCAGGTAAAAGAATGGTAAATTCTTCTCCACCGTATCGATATGCCGAATCCAGCTGCCGAAGACAATTCTGAATGATTTTGCCGATTCTTACCAAAACCTTGTCACCTTCAAGATGTCCGTAAGCATCATTATAATCTTTAAATAAATCGATATCCAAAAGCAGCAGGGACAAATTATTTCCATAACGAATACTTCGGGAAATTTCCATTTCAAGGCGGTTGTAAAAATGCCTTGAGTTATAAAGCTGGGTCAATCCATCTGTGATTGCCAGTTTCTGAAGTTTGTCCAGCATTTGATCCCGTTCTATTTTCAGCTGGCGTTCCCGTAAAACTCTTTTTAAGCGCAAATGCAATTCTTCGAAACGAATAGGTTTAAAAACAAAATCACTGGCTCCTTTGCTGATGGCTTCCTCATAAGAAAAATCCCCACTATAGCCCGTCATGACAATGACATCAATATCATAATCTTTTTTGATATTATCGGTCAGTTCCAGGCCGTTCATTCCGGACATCATAATATCGGTAATGACAACATGGATTTTTTTTTCCCTGAGCAATTCCAGGGATTCTTCGGCACTGGCTGCGCTGTAGGTACGGTAGCCCACCAGTTCCAGATACTTGCACATGGCATCCCGAATGGCGGTGTCATCATCGACGATTAAAACGCGGGTTTCCACCTTTTCATTTTATCCTATTCTTTTAATTTTTGATCCTGTAATATAAAACTCTTAAACAGTCACAGCCTTGACATGGTTTGGTGCATTTTGATAAAAGAAAGACTGTCTGCAGCCTTAAGGCATTTTGTCAGTTTAACCGTAAAGAAAAAGGGTGTCAACCGACTTTTCTGAAAATGACCAGCATTGCTGCACCTAAGGTGTGGCGCTCCCGGATTTGATCGGCTGTTAACCGACCCTTCAAACTTTTCAGGAAGTTAAAAACTCCTATATTTTATATATGAAAAACATTAGAAATTTCAGTATCATTGCACACATAGACCACGGTAAATCAACACTTTCGGACCGCCTGATTCAAGCGACCCATATTGTTTCCGAGCGTGACTTCAAAGATCAGATTTTAGATACCATGGACATTGAACGAGAGCGTGGAATAACTATAAAAAGTCAAACCGCTTGCCTTCCTTATAAATTTTCTGACAATAAAATTTATTATCTCAATATCATTGATACCCCCGGCCATGTGGATTTTTCCTACGAGGTTTCGCGGGCTCTGGCTTCCTGCGAGGGTGCCCTTTTACTAATCGATGCCAGTCAGGGAGTGGAAGCCCAAACTCTGGCCAATCTGTTTTTGGCTTTAGAACACGATCTGGAGATTATTCCGGTTATTAACAAAATTGATTTGCCATCGGCGGATATCGATCGTGTTAAACAGCAAATTGAAGAAGATCTGGGCCTTGACCCTGAAACGGCGATACTGACTTCTGCAAAGGAAGGGGTTGGTATCAGTGAGATCTTTGAAGCAATAGTGGAAAGAATTCCACCCCCGCAAGGAGATCCCGGGGCTCCTCTCAAAGCATTGATTTTTGATTCCAATTATGATTCGTTCCGGGGAACAATCGTTCATTTTCGCGTGTTTGAAGGAACGATCAGGCCGGGGGATGTCATCTCGTTCATGTCCAAAAATGCCGAGCATCGAGTGGAAGAAGTGGGAATTTTTCAACTTCAGAGAGTACCCCGTAAGCTGCTTTCAGCAGGGGATGTTGGGTATTTGATTGCCGGGATAAAAACCGTCAGTGATACGAAATGCGGGGATACAATTACCCATAAGACAAGACCATGCCTATCTCCCAAAAGCGGTTTTCAAGAAGCCAAGCCCGTTGTTTTTTCATCAATTTATCCGGTGGCGTCCGATGAGTACGAAGACCTGGCCACAGCTCTGGAGAAGCTGAAGCTAAACGATGCCTCTCTTATTTATGAAAAAGATTCTTCTGCAGCTCTTGGATTCGGGTTCCGATGCGGTTTTTTGGGTCTTTTACACCTGGAAGTGGTTCAGGAGCGGCTGGAGAGGGAATATGACCTGTCCCTGATTTTAACGGCGCCATCTGTCAAATACGAGGTTGTTTTAAACGATGATTCCGTTATGGTTATCGACAATCCGGCTTTGTACCCCGACCCCACTACCATTAAAGAATCCCGGGAACCTTTTATCAGAGCATCTATCATTGTTCCCGATAAGTATATGGGAGCAGTGATGAAACTTTGTTTGGACAGACGGGGAATAAACAAAAATTATCAGTATTTAACCAGTAATCGGCTTGAAATGATTTTTGAACTGCCACTGGCTGAAGTCGTTTATGATTTTTATGACAAATTAAAATCCATTACGCAAGGATATGGATCTTTCGATTATGATATTATTGATTACAGGGTTACGGATCTGGTAAAGCTCGACATCCTTGTCAACGGGGAACGGGTAGATGCTCTTAGCCAACTGGTTCATCAGGAACGGGCAGTGGAAAGGGCCCGAAGAGCATGTGACCGTCTCAAGGATGAAATTCCGCGCCAGATGTTTAAAATTGCAATCCAGGGAGTCATTGGCGCCAAAATTATTGCCCGATCCACAATCAGTCCTTTCCGTAAAGATGTTACCGCCAAATGTTACGGGGGCGATATTTCGAGAAAACGCAAACTCTTGGAAAAGCAAAAAAAGGGAAAGAAAAGAATGAAAATGGTTGGTGATGTCATGATTCCACAAGCTGCCTTTTTATCGGTTTTAAAAACAGGCAAGGATTGATAATATGTTTAAAATTGAACACAAGGAGATCTGCACATGGGGATGACCCTGACGCAAAAAATTCTGGCTGTGCATGCGCAAAAGGATCATGTCAATCCGGGTGATCTGATCAATGCCAGAATAGATGTGGCCCTGGGAAATGATATCACGGCTCCCATTGCCATTGAACGCTTTAACGAGAGCGGAGCAAAGACGGTATTTGACAAAGACCGTGTGGTTCTAGTTCCGGACCATTTTGTGCCCAACAAGGACATCAAGTCGGCGATGCAGGCCAAGATTCTTCGGGAGTTTGCACACAAGCATCAACTGACCTATTTTTATGATGCCGGTGAGATGGGAGTGGAACATGCACTCTTGCCGGAGAAGGGACTGGTGCTTCCCGGGGATTTGGTTATCGGAGCAGATAGTCACACCTGCACCTATGGGGGCCTGGGAGCATTTGCAACGGGTGTGGGAAGTACTGATCTGGCTGCTGCCATGGTCACCGGTGAGGTCTGGCTCAAGGTTCCGGAAAGCATAAAATTTGTTTTCAAAGGCGAGCTTTCTTTATGGGTGGAGGCAAAAGACCTGATTCTTTACACAATTGGAAAAATTGGCGTGGATGGTGCGCTTTATCAGGCTATGGAGTTTACAGGTCCTGTCATTGAAAAAATGGGCATAGCCGGTCGTATGACCATGGCGAATATGGCCATTGAAGCCGGTGCCAAAAACGGTATTTTTGCTCCCGATGCCGTTACGGAAGCATATGTCAAGGATCGAGCGGTTCGCAATTATGTGTTTTATGAGAGTGATCCGGATGCTGAGTATGCAAAGATTTATGAATTTGACTGTTCAAATATCGAGCCCCAAGTGGCTTTCCCGCATCTTCCGGAAAATGTAAGAGGTCTCAGTGATGTTGGGGAGGTATTGATTGACCAGGTGGTGATAGGTTCATGCACTAACGGAAGAATTGAGGATATGCGGGTCGCTGCGCAAGTTATCAAGGGACATAAAGTGGCCAAAGGTATTCGTCTGATCATTATTCCTGCAACTCCTTATGTTTATAGGACAGCGTTGCAAGAAGGGCTTTTTGAAATATTTCTGGATGCCGGGGCCGTGATCAGTCCACCCACCTGTGGTCCTTGCCTCGGAGGCCATATGGGAATTCTTGCAAAAGGTGAACGGGCCGTGGCCACCACCAACCGAAATTTTGTGGGACGAATGGGGCATCCGGAAAGTGAAGTATATCTGGCAAGTCCTTCAGTGGCCGCGGCTTGCGCCGTATTGGGTAAAATTGGCGGACCGGACCAGCTTCAATAAATTAAAGAATTCCGGCTGATACTTTCAAAGGATGCCGGAAGTTTTTTCGATCTTTTTTAATTCAAGGAATAATCATAATGAAAGTGATTGGAAAAGTATGGAAATTCGGAGATGATATTGACACGGATTTAATTATTCCTGCCAGGTATTTAAACACCAGCGATCCTGCCGAATTGGCAAAGCACTGTATGGAGGACGCCGATCCCGAATTTGCAGGTAAGGTGGAAAAGTCGGATATTATAGTGGCCGATAAAAATTTTGGGTGCGGCTCTTCCCGGGAACATGCTCCTATTGCCATCAAGGCTGCCGGAATCTCATGTGTGATTGCCAAAAGTTTTGCCCGCATTTTTTACAGGAATGCTTTTAACATGGGCCTTCCCATTTTAGAATGTGAAGATGCCGACAAATTTCAAACAGGAGATTCCCTATCGGTTGATTTTGATTCAGGTATAATAACGTGTCTTAAAACAGGCCAAACATTCTACAGCCGTCCAATACCTCCTTTTATGCAGGAACTGGTCCAAAGCGGAGGCCTTATGAAATATATTCAAAAAAAAGTGTAATTTTCATCATGCTTATTATTTTATTATATATGGTGAATAAACTGGAGGTTGATATGAATAGAAAAAAAATATTTATGGGTTTCATTTTAGGGTTATTGCTCATGATATTTGCGGGATGTTCCACCGCTTATAAGGCTCAACCCATGGCTTTTAAACTGCCCTCTGCCTATCCTAATGTAACGTTTATTGGCGATACTCAGGTGGCTGCCAGAGCGTTTGGCGACAAAGCTGAAGCACAGGAGGCTTTCGGATTCGATATTCTTGGTGCGGGTATGCTCCCGGTTCAGGTGATTTTCGACAATCAGGGTAATTCTTCGCTGGAAATAAACGGATCACAGACTTTTCTGGAAGATGGGGAAGGAAACCTTTGGCCGCTGTTGAGCAGTCAGGTTGCTTACGATCGGGCTGCCAAACACTCAAAGAGTCAAAGCATGGTGAAAGAAGGCGCTTTTCATGGTTTATGGGGAGCTGCTGCCGGAGGTCTTATTGGTGCAGCGGTTGGCATTGTCACCGGGGATAACGTGGGCAGTGCTATTGGAAAAGGAGCCGCAGTTGGCGGGGCCGCCGGTGCCACCATTGGTTCGGCCAAGGGTTATGATTCCGTGGATGCCCAAAGAGAAATTAGCCGGGATCTTCGTGAAAAGTCACTGCAGAACGTGCCGGTACCACCCAAAAGTATTGCCAACGGCTTTCTTTTTTTTCCCGGAGAAGTTGGTTCTGCCAAACAGCTTCGACTGCAACTGAAAGAAAAAGAACCGGAAATTGTCCATGTGCTTAATTTGGGTCTTTAATTTTTTTGGCCCGGGCCAAAGAAGAAAACGGGTTATAACGGTTTTGGGGGAGATTGGTTAAGTGAATAGATGATTGCAAACGTTCCCCCCTTTTCCAAAGGGGACTTGCTGCGCACAACATCCCTTAGGTCGATGCCAATAGGCTGCACCGAGAGTAATGCTTAAATGCAAACCGTATCAAAACACTATTTGGAAAAACAGGCAATGCTCTATCAACCCACCCCCCCAATTCCGCTATAACCAGGTTTTTTGTGCATCCGGTTGCACAAACGCCTCTGTGCGAATGAATTCGCACCTACAC
>SKZT01000028.1 GCA_007127235.1 Desulfobacteraceae bacterium | reverse complement strand
TATTGTTTATTCTTTAAAGGCTTTGCCTGTATTTCTCAACGTGTGGTCATCCCGCATATAGTTGGGATTGCTGCTGTTTCGGGCAATACAGTCAAAGCCTTCGGGATCGTAGGGTTCTATGGTAAAATCCGGAGCCTGAGCCGGTGTTGTTTCCCTGCACAATTCGATATGTCTTTCGAGCTTTGCAATTGAAAACGAGATCAATTCCCGTAAAAAGCCGAAACAGTGGCGCATATGGTGAAATCCGTATTTTTTCATGATTGCAAATCCATTGATGCCATCCTGCTCGGCGCGCGGGCCGGGATGATCCTGGCTTGTGGTGCAGGCGGTTTGAATCGAGGGAAGCCCGAGTTTTCTGTTGATTTTTTCCTGAAGAAGGTTGGCCACGTTATGAGATATCATTCCCAGATCCACAGCATAGTTTTTCTGAATGTTCGCAATGGACGGCAATCCGGCATGTACCACAGTTACTCCGGGATTGATCAGCTGGGTAAGTGCAACGCCAAACAAACCTTCGGCATGGGTCAATGTCAACAGTCCCGACATGGAATAAGGAGCAGAAAGGCCTGCCATAGGCATGGTGGATACATAAATGGGAATATTTTTTTCCACACACGAAAAAAATGCATCCATCATACTGTTGATTAAATTCAAAGGGCTGTTGATTATGGAAAACTGAATGGTCATCTTTCCGCGGGTATCCACAATTTCTTTAGCACGGGCAATACCTTTTTCTGAAAGGACAGCAGCATAAATTGGTTTATCACAGTGCTCGATGATGGTATCCATGACTTTGACTTCTTCACCTTTCATCAACACACCTCTTGCCATAAAATTCACCACGTCCGCCTCGTTGGCGATGGTTGCAATTTTTTTCAGGTGTTCAAAGGTGGGAGGCACCAAATCCCGGGTCTCATCATCGTATACAAAAGGTGCGGTCCCCCCGATCCCGAATGAATTCTCGGAAATCCAGTATTGATCCCGTTTGGTTGCGGTTGAAAGGGCCTGCTCAATTAACGGTGAGAGGATATGCAAATGTCTGGATTCTTCATCGTAAGCCGCCAGCCCGGTATCTTCAAATATCTGACGAACCCGCTGTGATTCAACACGAACGCCGACTTCTTCCAAAACCCTCAGCGCATCTTGATGAATCCGGTCCAAAAGATCCATATCATCCATGTCCGTGTTTCTTTCATCTATAGAGCTTTTACCAACACCAGCAGATTTGGTTTTTACGTCTTGCATGATATATTTCCTCATTTTGTGATATGGGTGTGATATCCATCGTGGGCAAAATTGATCCTTGCGTCGTCCTTTGCAATCCTGAGGTATTGGTCATGGCTTCGGTTCCAGTATTCCTCAAGATGAATAAAAAGCACGCGTTTAGAACCAATTCGATAAGACAACTCAAGTGTTTCTTCAAAAGTGTATAAAGTGGTCCTTGAAATATGATGCCCCGGATAAACAAACCCGTGTTTTAATCCGGCTTCAAAAATACCCGGCTGTATAACCAGAAGGTCGGCATTTTTCACCTCAGAGCGGTGTTCGGGGAAAGGCTTGATATCACAGGGGGCGTAAACCATCCGCACCCCCTGTTTTTCAAACACATAAATAAAAGCGATTTGCGAGCCCCGATCCACGCCGATAGCAGTAATATCGATATCCCCGATTCTGATGCCGCTTTTAAAAGATCTTGTTTCTACAAAGCCCTGAGCCTCGTAATAGTCAATCAAAGGACCATAAGCTGATTGAATTTTTTTCAGCCGGTCATAAAGGTATTCGGGAATAATCAACCGGATTTTTTTTTCTAGATACGCTTTCCATGAGCGAAAATCAAGAGCAATTTGTTCCACTATCCGGAAGCCTTCCACATGATCAGGGTCCAGGTGTGAAAAGATCAGGTAATTCACCTGCTGAACTTTACAACGGTTGAGCTGTATGGCAATCTCCGCGGGAGTATCAATGAGGAGATTTTCATCGTGAATAAAAGCAGCCGGACCGGTGCGTTCATACGGCACCCCTTTTAGCCTGGCCTCCTGGCAAACCCGGCATTGACAACAGGGCTTGGGGATAACCATACACCCCCCAGAGCCCAGTATTGTCAATTCCATTGATCGTTGACCCTGATTAAGCACTTAAAACGCAGCATTAAAATCACACGGCTTTATCCAAAATGCCATTTTCCACCAGGTCCTCTTCATTGTGGTCATGCTTCAAATCACCATCAATAGTACCGCAAACTTTTTCTCTTTCCTCGGCAAAATCAAATCCGGTCCAGATACCGATAGAATTTAAAATAGATTTTTGCGGATGATACTGCTTGAAAATTTTAAAGTAATAAGCCGCTTCCTTACTGTTGATGACAGCTTCGGGATTTTCAGCTTTAATTTGATGGTATTGGTCATCGGTCATCATTTTTTCCGCCATTTTTTCACCGAGACTTTCACACCCGGCCCCTTGTGTATATTGGACCTTGTAGCGCCACAGGATTTCATCGGGAAGATAATTCGTCTTCTCAAAAGCTTTTCTCAAAATCCATTTTTCTATGCGAGCACCGTTGTGATCCCGGATTTTTAGTTCCGGCGGTATTTTCATGCACATCTCGATCATGGAAACATCTAGAAAGGGAACCCTGAGTTCCAGACTGAAAAGCATTCCCATGCGATCGGCTCGCTGGAGATTGATATTGTGAAGGTTGCCGATACACCGCCTGGCTTCTTCGTTGAGTTTATCCGTGGGAAAATGTTTCATGTAGTGGTAACCGGTGAAAACTTCATCGGCACCTTCGCCGGTCAGAAC
>SKZT01000194.1 GCA_007127235.1 Desulfobacteraceae bacterium | reverse complement strand
TTACGCTTACGCTTATCTTTGCTTTTAGGCTCATTTTCTTTTACTTCGATTTTCAGTTCCCCGATAGTTTCCCCACCGGATACTTCCGACTATAACTTGCTCCACGTGCGCCCTTTTATCGGATCACCTTCCAGGCTTCTATCCTGGCATGCCCGGATTATCCACTGGGCTTTACTTTCACTCGCCTTTTCTCCCTCCGATAAGCATTCGTAAATGTCACCTTCACTGTCTGAGATCGAAACAACCGTCGTTTCCGGACACTTCTTTTTTACTTCACATGCTAACCGATACCCCTCAAGCCATCGGAAACTCTCTTTTCCTTCAATCGGCTTTTGCTTTTTTTTTCTTTTCTTTTGTTCCCTTATTTGTTTTTTTGTTCTCTAAAAATTCATCCATGTCTCGAGCATATATTTTTGCCCCAATTACCCCTAAAGGAATACGTTCAGCAGTGACCGCCAACATGACATGGTTAAAAAAGCCCACGCGACTTTCTTCATTCAGTGGCCTGGCGCCTTTCATTTTTTCCCGCGGTCGTGTGACCTCAATTTCAGTGGTATCCTGAGGCAAAAGCACAATCGGATGTTGTTGAATGCGTCGTAACGTTGCATCATAATGAGATTTTAATACTCCGTCTTCTGTTATATCCGGGTTGTCAAAAAATCGATATGCAGCTATTGTCTCCTTCCATCCCTCACACGCAGCCGGGATACTTTCCGATGGCAGCCGGCTTAAATCATTCATTAGTATTTTATATCGGGCATTCAACCTGGCATCACCGAAGTCAGCTGTTTTCAATTCGTCTTCTATCCAGTCTTGCATAGTACTTATCCTTTCATTAAAGCCTGGGTTCTGTTATTGCCCATGCCATTGTTTTAACTATGACAAGCATAAAGTACTGTTTTTCTTTTACTTTTCAACCCTCATGGACCCATCTCATTCATTTTTTAAATCCCTCTGATTCGGCTCGCCTAAAACTTGTGTATAACGACGAGGGTTTCAACCTGGGGTGATGAAAATCACCCAGTTTTGGGGCCTGTTTTATCCTCTCAAATCTGTTCCGAAAATTAAGTGTCAGGGAATTTGGTTTCAGGTGTCAGGATATGGATAGCACAAATTGCAAATACCAGAAACCAGAAACCTGACACCCGATATCTATGGACTCTCCAACAGAACAATACTCAGAGGATTTTTCAGGCCAATCTTGGAACAATTTTCATCACCCCAGATTATACCCGTTGACAATGTGTCCCATTTGAGATACATTTTGTGTTATAAACGTGGCAAGAAATAATTCCCCCAAGATTGCGCCGGGTTTTGGTTCGTATTCAAGGCGCATTGAGGGGTGCATACTTCATTGTCTTTGCCCCTCAACGCAACGATGAATGCGGGTCAAAAAACAAGCAAGATGGGAGAATTATTTCTTGCCACGTCCCTTAATACAAATGGAGGTAAGCGATGGGAAAGACATCTACGATAAGAGCTCGAATTGAACCCGATTTAAAGGGCAGGGCTGAGGAAATATTCAGAAAGCTTGGACTAACCACAACCCAAGCAATAACCCTTTTTTATAAGCAGGTTGAATTAAGGAAAGGATTGCCTTTTGACGTAGCCATTCCTAATGAGATCACCCGCAGAACATTTTCCGATACGGATGCCGGTCGCGACCTGATCGTTTGTGACGACACTAACGATATGTTCAAAAAGTTAGGCATTTAATGCTAACACCCGCATACACAAGGCAGTTTGAGCGCGACATAAAACGGATGAAAAAGCGAGGGAAAAATCTTGAGAAGCTGAAAATAATCATCCGTTCTATTGTAGAGGAAAGAGCGCTTGATGCCATTTATCAGAATCACAAGCTAATTGGTAACTGGAAAGGGCGACGGGAATGCCACATTGAATCTGACTGGTTATTGATTTATTTGGTCGAATCAGATCGAGTTATTTTCGAGCGCACCGGAACTCACGCCGACTTATTTAAAAAATGATTTGATCGGCTGTTGGATGATATGTATCATCGAAAAATAGGAATCCATCTTCTTCAAAATTTTTGTCAAAAGCAAAGGCCCATTTGATTTGCCCAATGTTCAAGCTTTTTTGGTCATTCCGGCGAAAGCCGGAATCCAGCGGTTTTGACACTTCCCCGGATAGCGCTAAAAGCTTCACTTCGTGCCCGGGTCTCAAAAACTGCGTTAGGTTCTTTTCTTCTATCTGAACAAAACGTCGCGCCCTTTGCAAGAACGGTTTCACGCCACGTTCGCAACGATTTTTTATAACCTTAAAGTTTATTGTATCGATAATAATATGGTGCCGATACAATTTTTCAGAGATCAAGAGTTCTGAAATTGCTGTCATTCTGGGCGGAGCGGAGAACCGGAATGACAGCAATTTGGAACATCTCGCCCTAAAAAATACTTGATCATCGTCGCGCCAGGCAAGGCCAGGAAGGGGGGATGGCGCGTCCCTGAAACCCTTCAACAGAACCCAGTGGGTAAACAATCCCATCCGGTAAAGGTTAGCCACCAGCCGGAAGCGAGTCTTGCGTAGTCGTCAGTAATGGCGGCACGAAGCGTAGACAGCGAGTGCAAAAGCCGTGTGATTGAGCCACGAAACAAGTTTATTGTGGAGGCCTTCGTTGTCGATGAAGCGGGGGCAACATCGTACCACCGTAATGGCTTGGTGAGCCTGAATCTGGACTGGTTAAAAGCGGCATTTTATCAATGCCGCTGGAACAGTGCACCAGGTATCGACGGGCAAACAATGGAGGAATATGCAGAATCGCTTGAATCTAATCTGCAATCTTT
>SKZT01000290.1 GCA_007127235.1 Desulfobacteraceae bacterium | reverse complement strand
TTCTGCTCCCCCATTAAAGGAAGCCCCACCAGAATTTTTTCGATCCCCCCTGGAATGTGCCTGAAAGCAGAGACCGTCTGATACAGCTTGTGGAACTCTTCACCGGCAATGGTATGAAGGGATTGAACCGCCACATGGGTAAAACCTTCCTCAGCCATTCTCGAAAGTGCCTGAGCAACCGAATCGAGCTTTTGGCCTTCCTCAGCCAGTATTTTTCGAATAACCTGTGAGGTGAAGGCCCATCGAATTTCAGTATCCGGGAAGGCTTCCCTGGTTTTCTTTTCAATAACCTCGAAACTAACCTGTGCTTCCGGAAAAGTGGTGCCGAATGCCACCAAAAGTATCCCTGTTTTTTGGGGTTTTTCCGGTGCATGATGATGGCCGATAGCAGGAATCGCTAAAATTAAAAGCGACAGCCATAGTGCCCAAACAAGTGAAAATTTTTTTCTCATATGCTTTCCTCTTTGCTTAAATTGACCCTAAAAATAAAAAATGAACGGAAGGCTTATTTGAAAAAAAAAGCCCTCCAAGCCAAATTGGCTCAGGGGGCTGCACCCGTCTTTCTTGACCCTCTGGCTGCCGTCTGCATCGTCATCTCGCGAAGTTTCAGCGGTTTTCACAAGGCAGGTCTTCTGGCTCTCGGATCATCCTGTCATCCGCCCCTTCCCATTCGTTATACACAAACAGTGGCATTTTGCGGATTTTGTCCCCGATTACAGCGGCGGGACCGCTCCCGAATTTCACGGAATTCCCTATTATAGCCCCTGGAGGGCACCTTGTTGGCGCATTAATAACCCAATCTATGCGCAATGTCAACATATAGCTTTCAGGGAAAATACTTTTGGCTGCATTATGGGTAGGGGATATGAAAAGCGGAGTGCGAAAGCTGTGCTTTCGCAAAAAAATGCAAAAGCACAGCTTTTGCACTCCTTACTCATCACTATGGGAAAACTTCTTTTTCTCATTCTACCTTTATGATAAATACCTTGAATTATGAAAGAGGATGTCAATAAGAACGATTTTGGAATATTTTCAATTTTAAACAAAGGGATTTGGGAAGCCTGGCCGATATGCCTGGGCTACATACCAATAGGGATAGCTTTCGGAGTCCTGGCGCAAAAAGCCGGGTTGACCCCCATGGAAATCGGACTCATGTCATTGATTGTTTTTGCCGGAAGCTCTCAGTTTATAGCTGTATCGATGATCTCCGCCGGAGCTTCCATGGGAGCGATTATCATGACCACATTTGCTGTAAACTTGCGCCATCTTTTGATGAGTTCCTCACTTTCGGTTTTCTTAAAAGAGGTAAGCCGTCTTAAATTGACCCTTTTTGCCTATGGCGTTACCGATGAAAGTTTCGCAGTAAATTATGTGCGTTTTAAAGAGGGTGGATGGGACCCTGACAGCGCTCTTGTGGTCAACCATTTGCCCAACCTTACCTGGATTGCAGCCACGATTATGGGTGGATATGGCGGACAGTTTATTCCCGCAGGCGCATTTGGTATCGATTATGCGCTCATCGCCATGTTCATTTGTCTTTTGGTATTTCAGCTGAAGGCATGGAAATATGTGTTGACAGCGATCTTATCCGGAACGCTGGCGGTAATTTTATCTTTAGCATTGCCTGGCAATTGGTACATCGTGCTGGCCTCTGTTATTGCTGCTACCATCGTTGTGATGATCGTCAAAAAGTCAGGAGAAGAAAACGCTGATGACATCGACTGATTACCTTTTACTGATTTTAGGAATGGGTCTTGTAACCTATCTTCCCCGCTGGATCCCCCTTTTTTTCCTTACCCGGCGAAAACTTCCTTCAAAAATTATCGACTGGCTCGATTTAATTCCTGCGGCTATTTTGAGCGCTTTGCTCATTCCGGCCCTGGTAACCGGTGGGGAACCCCTTCAGTTTACTCTTTTTCGTCCGCATCTGTGGGTGGCTGTGCCCACCTTTCTGTTCGCCTGGTGGACCCGGTCATTGGGCGGAACCGTCGTGTTGGGCATGTTTCTTTTTTGGATTGTGGAAAAAATTATGGTTTGAAAGCCTTTTTTTTTCGCTGACGCTTCGTAACCGGACGCTTTCGAAGTAGCACAACCGTAGCCCCGGCACCCCCATCACAGGATCGGGCACTTGAAAAGGCTATAACCCACTTTCTCCAGGGACCTCGTGTAAGCCATTGATAAACGCGGGTTTTTAAAACCGGTTCATTGGGGGAAGAAAGTCCGCGGCCATGCACAATGAGAATTCCTCTTTTTCCCGTGGAAACGGATTCTTTTAAAAATTTCTCAAAGGCCTCCTGAGCTTCTGACACCCCCAGACCATGAAGGTCTATAAAGGCCTGAATAGAAAAATCTCCCTGGTGAAGCTTTTTGACAACCTCACGGCACACATCCGGCCCGGTCCCTTCGATATATTCCGGCGTGTTTTCCACCACAAAGCCCTCTCCATGAGCCACAAGATTTTTGAGCGCAACAACGCTTTCCTGAACCGGATCTGGATGGACCGGAGCCTCAGGCGAATCTTTTATGGCTTCAAATTCAATAACATTTTTTTTATCGAGAGGTGTTACATCTGCCATTGCCGCATGGAAGAGGACATCGTCATTTTCCTGTTTGATTTTTTTATTCAAAAACACTTTTTCAACCGGAAAAGAGTTCAAGTGCACTGATTTGGCCTTCAGCAAAGATCGCAGATTTTCAAAGGGGGTATTTATAGTGGAAGACTTCGATGCTCTCATAAGGTCCTCCTTATGCATGGACAAGGTCCAGGGTTCTAATTTTCGAAGAGGAGAGCGAAAATTAATTTCGCATTTTTTTCAGAATCTAAAAATATCCTTCCTTGATTCTCCGAAACGGTATCGAAAATAATCATCGATGATCTTGCCATGGTCAAATGCCATATGGGAGGGAATCGTGTTCCTTGTGAAAAGGGCTGCTTTTTTAGCATCATCTCTCCCCTTAGGTTTTCCCGATGCTTGGGCGATAAACACCGTTGTCACCGTGTGCTGTCTGGGATCGCGGTCCGGGTCGGAATAGGTGTGAAACTGCTCGGTCAGACGAATATCCAGACCGGTCTCTTCCATGGCTTCTCTATTGGCAGCGGTTTCAAGAGATTCACCATAATCGACAAATCCACCGGGAATCGCCCACCCTAAAGGAGGATTCGCCCTTTCGATTAAAACGATTTTCTCTTCAATTTCAATGATAATATCCACCGTGACCAGAGGATTTCGGTATTTTTTTTCCATGACATTACCACTTTTAAACTGCCCTTAGGTGTGAGTCGGATTTTTAATCGATCGAATTTCGCCGGTTTCGGCCAATAGCTTGAAAACCTTGTAAAGCCTATCTCCCACAAACACAGACTGGCCCAACCCACCGGCTGCCACCGGGCTTTTAAAACTCAACGTAATAATCCAAAACTTGCCATCGTCTGAAAGTTCAGCCTCTTCAAACAGAATCTTTCCACAATCCTGGTCTGCATAAAGTTTTTTCAGATGCTCGATAGCTTTGTTTGACGCCTCATTAACATCAATCATTACAATCTCCGATTCAGGGTCTCCGTCTCACTGCGCCCGGAGTGACGCTTATATGAACACCTGTCAAAGCAATGTTTGGAGAAACAGGTAATTCTACTTCCCCGGCCCTGAGGCGCGAAAAAATCACAAGGACACTCTTATTCAGGCATTTTTCTGCCCATACTTATCATCTTGGGAAAAAATCTATTTTTCCTTTCCAGAATATACCCATCGGGTCAGACACAACATAATCGAGCGCCTTTTCAAGATCCATGAACAAACCGCCAAAATCACCAATATGGCCCCACTTGCCACTGTACTTCCACCACAGAACCTCGACCCTGTTTGTATTTCCTGGTGCTGGGCGAAATCGGGCCAAAGGTTCGCCATATTCATTGACAATGGAATACCCCTTGCTAAGACGCCTAACTAGCACGGGGAAACCCTTATTGTTAAAATATTCGGTCATTCTTTCGAGAATGCAGTCCGATTTTACCATAATTCACCTGCTGGTTCAAAAAAATTGCATTGGTATCAATTTAAAATAATTTATTGCTACATTTTCACCAAACTTTTGGATAATGTCAACCACCTTTTTAATTAAAGCAATCACAATCGGTAGCTGCCAACAAAATTGAACAGATTGGTTTTGACGATTCAAATAAAATGGGTTAAAGTATTCCACCAATTGACGTTGAAAACATCAATTAATGGACCTTTAGTTTTTTTACCCCGTCATTTGCAGCAAACCGGATATCAATGTTACTGACTCGGTTTTACCCTTTGCTTTGAAGGAGTGTTGTGTTGAGATCGCATGCAACAGAATCAAATATTGACACATCTGGTCCTCATTTTACCGATATTATCAACTCTTTTCCCGACCCTTGCTTTGCAATTGATCTGCAAGGAAAGGTGATCGCCTGGAACCGGGCTATGGTTGAGCTTACAGGAATCGATGCTGTCAATATGTTGGGCAAAGGTAATTTTGAATATGCAATTCCCTTTTATGGCATCCGCAGGCCGATTTTAGTCGATCTGGCAATTAATTGGGATGAAGAAACAGCAAAAAAATACAACTATGTAAAAAGAAATGATGAAACCCTGGTTTCAGAAGTTGAAAATGTCTTTTTCAAACAAAAGTTTTTCTATCTGTGGAATACCGCCCGGAAACTTTACAATGTCAAGGGTGATTGCATCGGCGCCATTGAAGTCATTCGAGACATCACCGAAGTCAAAAAAGCCAAAGAAGTACATCACCGCTATGCCTTATTGAAAGAAGAGAGTCGTGACAGCATTTTATTCATCAATCCTCAAGATGGGCGCATTATTGAGGCCAACGATGCGGCGGTCAGGACCTACGGTTACAGTCTGAAAGAATTGCTGTCCATGTCGATTTGGGACCTCCGCGGTGTTTCTGAGCGGAAATTTGTTGCCGAGCAAATGAAAGAGGCCAAAAGGAAGGGTATCATGTTTGAGACCGAACACAGGAAGAAGGACGGCAGCACATTCCCTGTAGAGGTCAGCTCCAAGAGCGCGGCAATAGGCGGTACACAAATATTGATCAGTATTATAAGAGATATCACGGACCGAAAAAAAGCCGAGCAGGCCCTCAAAAAAAGTGAAGCCCGTCTTCGCCTGGTGGTTGAAAATTCGTGGGATGGTATACATCAATTGGATTTGCGTACCGGCCAATATGTTTTTATGAATCCTTCCCAGGAAAGATTGACAGGATTTAAAACCGAGGAACTTATGCTGTCAATGGAGGAAGCTGCTGGCCGTGTCCATCCCGATGACCATGAATTTGTCAAAAATTACCTTAAACGTATCATAGCCGATGAAAGGCCACAGGAGCCTATGGAATACCGATGGATGGTAAAAAGTGGCGAATATCGGTGGTTTAGTGACAGCCGTAAAGCAGTATTTGGGAAAAACGGTAAAGCTATTGCACTTGTTGGTATAACACGGGACATCACTGAAATTAAACGCATCCAGGCAGAACTTGAAAAGTCTAAAATTGAACTGGAAAAGAAAGTAGCCGAGCGCACCAGGCTGGCTGAATCTCGCAGCCGGCAGCTTCAGGCCTTGGCAGTGGAGCTGATTGAGACCGAAGAACGTGAGCGGAGTCGGATTGCGGAACTGCTGCATGAGGATTTGCAGCAGATGCTGGCCGCGGCCCGGATGCAGATTGAAGTGGCTTGCCAGAAATTTCCTCATGAGCCTATACTTTCAAATGTGGTGAAATTGCTAAAGGAGGCCATTGGTAAATCCCGACATCTCTCACACGAGCTAAGCCCTGAAGTACTTCAGCACTCCAGCTTATATACTGCTTTGGAATGGCTTGTCAAACAATATAAAGAACAATTCGGACTTCAGGTTGATCTTGAATCAAAGGTGAATCAACAGGTTGAAACTTCACACCTGAAAGTTTTTCTTTTTCGAGCTGTACAGGAACTACTGTTTAATGTCGTAAAGCATGCCGGCGTAAAAAAAGCCCGCGTTGTAATTTCCACTTCCGTTGACAACATCAGCATTGCAGTAATCGATACGGGACGGGGGTTTAACCCTGAAATCCTCACTTTGACCGAAGGTCTCGGGATACTGAGTCTTCGGGAACGTGCCCGTTATATCGGAGGCAATCTGAAGATCGAAAGTGTTCCGGAAAATGGTAGTTGCTTCACCCTGACAGTTCCTTTGCGCATAGCCAAGGATAATAGATCACACCGGTTTGGACCAGATCCTGCAGTCGGCCAACAAAACCGCATACCTTCATTCCATACGGATCTGATGAACTCAAGAAATATGAGGGTATTGTTTGTCGATGATCATCAAGTAATGCGACAGGGATTGATTCGCTTGATTGCCGGCCAGCCTGGAATCCAGGTCGTAGGTGAAGCAGCCGATGGGAGAGAAGCCATAAAACAGGTGAAGCTTCTAAAACCAGATATCGTGGTAATGGATGTCTACATGCCAAAAATGGACGGTATCGAGGCCACCAGGCATATCAAAGCCGAGATGCCGGATGTACGTATAATCGGTTTGTCTATGTTCAATGACGATCATATCAAAAGGGCCATGCGCGAAGCCGGAGCTGACACTTTTGTGAGTAAAACAACATCTTCGTCTGAGTTGCTGAAAGCAATTTACGCCATAACCCAGCAAGATCAAAACAGAACACGGGAGCTTGCATAAATGAAACCGGCACTTTTTTAGTCCGGAAACCATATCGTTTTAAATGCCAATGTCAATTCCCAGGAGGCAGGTATGGATCAAAAAATAATAATCCATCATATCAGTGGTTCAAAAATAAACCAATCAAATGAGTTTCTGGTCGCCGACTTTAAAGAATTGTCAATCGGTCGGAATGAAGATGTCAATATCCGGTACGATCCGGAAAAGGATGATCTTGTCAGCCGCCGCCATGCTATAATACATCGTGAAAATGAGGACCGCTTCAGCATAAAGGACGAGGATAGCCGTAACGGAACATTTGTTAACAAACAACGGATTTTTGGTACCACACCCCTTTTTCACGGTGACATTGTGCAACTTGGACCTGGGGGTCCGGAATTCCGGTTTATGATGATTCCACCACCCAAGCCCGCACCCCCTCCCACAAGAGAGGCTTTCACATACTATAACAGCAAGCCAACCCGTGTGGTTTCTTCCGCCACTCCCCCCACCGGTGATGGCACTGCCGATGAACCGAGAAGGCACTCTCAAAAAGGGCGATTCACTCTATTTCAGGAAAGTTTCAGCGCTTACAAAAAGAAAACCCTGCGTACACAAATCAGTATTGGAGCGGGACTGTTGGGACTCTTGATACTAGCCGGCGGAATCACTTACGCACTTATTATGAAAACCGAACGTAAAACAGCGGGTTTGATCGCCAACATAAGCCAGCTTCATCAACAAGAAATAACGGAGCTTGAAACAAAAGTAGGATTGTTAGCCAAGGAAACAACCTTATTAATGAGCCCTCAGGCAATCGGGGAAAAATTCACGAATGCTGTTGTGAAGATTCACCTGGAATGGAAACTCACTCATAAGGAAACAAATCGGCAAGTTTATCACCAGATGTGGGGAGGTGGAACGTTTCCTGCGTATCTGGACATTAATGGGAGGATTATCCCATGGTTAACAACAAGTGCTGAGCAAAACACCAACAAACCGATTGGGGGTAGCGGCACAGGAACCGGTTTTTCGGTATCCCGCCACGGGTTGATCCTGACCAACCGCCACGTAGCCGCCGGTGCTACCATAGCCTGGGAAATAAAACCATATATGCGTAATCAAAGCTATGTCTTTCCTGTCGTAGAAAACATGGACTCAAAACAAAAAAATGAGTATAAAGTTGACTTTAATAATCCAAGAATAATAACTAGAGAAAGACTCGAACAATTTCTTTTGGGCCTCAACAGCTGGGTACCATCTAAGGAGCAAATCTTAGTAGAAAAAAGATCCAATAATATATATATTGTCACAAAGTCACAAAACCAATTTTTCAGCCGTGATACAATGAACATTTATTTTGCAGGCGACCCTAATCCTATGCCAGGACGACTTGTTAGAAAATCGATCCAACATAATGTGGCGTTGGTCACCGTCGATACTGCCGGTGTCCTGCCTGAAGTGATTTTGGAGGAAAGCGGCAAAGAGCCTGCTCTCGGAGAACCTGTTATCATATTGGGCTACCCTGAAGTATCAGGCGATATCGTAGCATTAGCCAGGACATCAAATCCATTCGACCCAGAGCCGGCAATGATTCGAATATACAATCCTACCCTTACCACAGGCAACATGGGAAGACGGATAAATCCTAACATTGAGTCATCCGATTCCTCGATCCAATGGATGTCTGAGTGGGGAGACTATTACCAACTGACTTCCATTGCATTGGGTGCAGGTAACAGCGGCGGCCCTGTTTTCAATTCTCAAGGCCGGGTTGTCGGGGTATTCTTTTCAGGTTCGCAGCGTGGGGAAGCGAGGGTAACCTGGGCGATTCCAATAGAATATGGAAGAGAGCTTATTCAGGGTTTCAATCCCATATTCTAACTTTGCCGGAATCATTTTCCCAAAAGCTATTAAAAACTACGGAGTAAACAATGAAAGAAAAAGTCGAGGTCATTCTTTCACCCAGCAGCGATAATTCTATCTTTACGATCTATGGGGTAAGTGATATTGGGTGCGAAAGGGAAAAAAATGAAGATGCCATCTATTTTAATTATCCTGAAACCTCGAAGAATCAGCACAATAACAAAGATTGTTTGATGTTAATAGCAGACGGCATGGGTGGGCATAATGGCGGAGAGGTGGCAAGCAAGCTGGCAGTCCATCATATTTATTCTGCTCGCCCCCGATTCGGAAACGATGTGCATAAGTCACTGTTAAAAGCCTTTACAGATGCAAATCGCGCAATATATCGCATCGGCAGGCAGGATTCATCCTTAAAAGGCATGGGAACCACATGCACCGCCTTGTTGATTAGAACGGGACATGCCTTCTGCGCACACGTGGGAGACAGCCGGCTTTACCTGCTTCGCAACCAGTCCATATACAGAATGACCGAGGATCATACAGTCCATAGAGAGAATAAAAAAAAAATAGAACCCGAAAAATTAACGGGCAATCCGGAACTGGAATCCAGCCTGCTGACCAGAGCCCTGGGCATTAACAGCTCTGTCAAAATAGACACCTGGTCTCATGGCTTCCCAGTTAAGCCCAAGGACCGTTTTCTGCTATGTACTGATGGTCTCACGGATCTGGTTAACGATGAGGACATTAAAAATGTGATGATGTCCTATCCTTTGAAGGAGGCCTGCCACAGCCTTGTCGGATTGGCCAAGCAAAGAGGAGGTTACGACAATATCAGCATGGTCGCACTATTTGTCGATCATTGAAAACACATATTTATGATGACTGAGTAAATTTATCCTCGTTTGGAGTAATCATGTTAGTCCCAAAAACTATAGGAAACTATTGGATTATTGATTGCATTGGTTCTGGAGGAATGGGTGACGTCTACACAGGAGAGGATATCCATCTCAAACGAAGAGTTGCCATAAAGGCGCTAAGACAGGAGCGCTTGAATGAACCTGAGGTTATCGAGCGATTCAGGATGGAAGCTGTCACCCTGGCAAGGTTAAATCACCCAAATGTGGCTACAATTTATGCGCTCCTGGAAGAGCAAAACAACTACTATATTGTAATGGAGCTGGTTTCCGGTTGGCAATTGAGTACCTTTCTTGAAAAGAGCGGGGCCTTACCTCTTTCAGTGGCATTTTATTTTTTCAAACAGGTTCTGGGGGGTATCGCTTCGGTTCATGCTGAGAATATAGTTCACAGAGACCTTAAACCCTCAAATATTATGATTGATGAAAACCTCATCGCCAAAGTTATGGATTTCGGTATCGCCAGGTTTCAAACAGGAGGCCGTCTTACCAGATATGACAAACTTGTTGGAACCATAGAATACATGTCGCCGGAGCAAATACTGGGAAAGGATGTGAACACAGCCTCAGACATCTATTCGCTGGGCATACTTCTATTTGAAATGGTCACCGGTCATTTACCTTTCTCGGCAGAAAGCGACTACGAATTGATGAAATGTCAGGTAGAGCATCCTCCACCAATACTTACGGATTTCAGAGCAGACATTCCCGACAAACTTGTCAATATTTTATCACGGGCTTTGGATAAAAACCCGCAAAAACGATTTCCATCTGCAGAGGCTTTCAGTAATGCGATTGATGAGATGGGCATAAGCATAAGTAATGCCAAACCCAGAATTCAGGAGATCATCGGTATCCATCAATTGGAAAATAAGAAAACCATCGACACCAAACCGCCAATACCAGTTGACGGCGCCTGTCAAAACCCAATGAATAAAGGAAAATCCAGTGATATAAAAAAACAGGCACCCTCATATGTATATATCATTTTCAGCGGCTTCATATTATTGCTCACACAAAGACCGTGGTTGGGACCATTGATACTGCTACTTTCCATATCGACTGTGGGAGGTCTCATTTTAATGAACAATCCAAGGTTTAGCTATAATACTTTAGTTCAAGAGCAAATAGTAGATGAGCAGGCCCGCCAAATCCTGCACTCCGAAATCTCTGACCTGGAAGATATAAACACTTACAGTTCAAGAAACATTTCTCGGCTTTCTGAAATAAATGCCAGTCCTGTTAAAATCGATAACCAAATGGAATCTGAATCAGTCCCTTCACA
>SKZT01000285.1 GCA_007127235.1 Desulfobacteraceae bacterium | reverse complement strand
TTTTTCAGGCTCCTGTGATTCAAGATAAAGCAGCACATCGCTCTTGGTGATTTTACCTCCGGGCCCAGTGCCTTCAATTTTGTCAACATCCACTTTTTTTTCAGAAACAAGCTTTCGAACTGAAGGAGACAGCGGCTGATGCTTTTTTTCGCTATCCGGTGTTTCTTCGTCCGGCTCCTGTAAAGGTTTTTTCTTAATTTCTTCTTCTTTTGTCAACCGATCTTTATCTTTATCCACATCTTCTTTTTCGGTTGCCGGTTCTTTACCCTTATCCTTTTCCGGTGTTTTCTCTTTATCTTTTTCCTCTCTCTCAGATTTGCTTTTGTCACCCGCCTCCGTATCGATAGTACCGACAACTTCCCCGATGGAAACCGTTTTTCCGGCTTCTACTTTTATTTTAAGGATTCCATCTGCTTCAGCTTCAATTTCAAGAGTTACCTTATCGGTTTCAATAACAAAAAGAGGTTCGTCCTTTTTGACCTGATCTCCGTCTTTCTTGAACCATTCCGCCAAAAGCGCTTCCTGGATAGATTCTCCAACACTGGGTATTTTGATTTCTCTTTCCATTTGATTTTACTCCTTATGCCGTTGCATCCGAATCTTCCAAAGATCCCACCGCCGATGACAAAATATCTTCCTGTTGTTTTCGATAGAGCCTGGGAAATCCCGTGGCCGGACTTGCCGAAGCATCTCTTCCGATATATTTGAACGATTTTTTCATCAGCTCATCCAGTCTGTATCGAACAAAATTCCAGGCGCCCATGTTGGATGGTTCTTCCTGAACCCAATACCACTGTTTTGCTTTGCTGTATTTTGAAAGCGTATCTTTCAAAGCACTTTCGGGAAAAGGATAGTACTGTTCCAACCGCACAATGGCGATCTCATTGTCTTCAAGTTTTTGCCTTCGGTTGTGAAGTTCATAAGAAACTTTCCCGCTGCACAAAACGACACGTTTGGCTTTTGGAGGGGCTTGATGATCATCGATGACTTGTTGAAACGATCCTTTTTCCAAATCTTCCATGGAAGACACGGCCAAAGGATGTCTCAGCAAACTTTTAGGGGACAATATTATCAAGGGTTTGCGATAATCCGCTTTTACCTGTTTGCGAAGAAGGTGAAAATACTGAGAGGGCAGGGTGGGAATGCAGACCTGGATGTTGTCGTGGGCGCAAAGCTGGAGAAAACGCTCGGGACGAGCGCTTGAATGTTCGGGGCCGAGGCCTTCCAAACCGTGGGGAAGCAGCATCACCAGCCCGCTTAATCGCTGCCACTTGGCCTCCCCGGAAGCGATATACAAATCGATTATCGATTGGGCGTTATTGGCAAAATCTCCGAACTGGGCTTCCCAGATAATCAGTCCATTGGGCTGGGCCAAAGAATATCCGTACTCGAAACCGAGTATTCCTGTTTCGGAAAGCATGCTGTCATAGACCATGTAAGATGCCTGTTCGGTTCCCAGGTTGTTGAGCGGAATATATTTTTCCTCGGTGTCAATGTCGGTCAGTACACTCTGGCGCTGGCTGAAAGTTCCACGTCCGCTGTCCTGACCGCTCAGACGAATTGGTATTTTCTCATCCAGAAGAGAGGCAAACGCAAGCACTTCCGCATTGCCCCAATCGATGCCTTCCCCGGCCTCAACAGCTTCCAGCCGTTTATCCAGCAAACCTTTGAGTTTTTTAAAAACAGAAAAACCCTCCGGAACCATGCTGAGTTTACGGGCAAAAGATTCCAGTTTTTTAACAGGTACGCCGGTTTCTATATTCTCATGAGAATAATGCCCATGATATGAATCCCACGATTCAAAAAATTTGGGAACAGGAAATCCGTGACATTGGTTTCGGGCGTTGTCAAAAGCTTTTTCAAGTGCTTCTGAAATATCTTTTTCCATGGCTGACAAATGCTCATCAGAGACTATCTCATCACTTTTTAATTCTTCCCCATAAATCTTATACAGCGGGGGCCGCCCTTTGATCCGCTCATACATCTGTGGTTGCGTAAAATAAGGTTCGTCACCTTCATTGTGCCCATAGCGACGATAGCAAACCAGATCGATGACCACATCTTTGCCGAATCGCTGACGATAATCGCAGGCAAGCTTGATCACATGGACCGCTGCTTCCGGATTTTCCCCGTGAACATGAAAAATAGGTGACATAAGCATTTTGGCAATATCTGTCGAATACCTGGTGGAGCGGGCATGTTCCGGAAGTGTCGTGTATCCGATCTGATTATTGATTACTATATGAAGAGTGCCCCCGGTGGAGTACCCGGGTAACTGACTCATATTAAGAGTTTCGGCCACAACGCCCTGGCCCGCAAATGCCGAATCACCATGAAGCAACAAGGGAATGACCCGTTTTTTGTTGCCATCTTCCTTAAAAACCTGCCGGGCCCGGACAATGCCTTCGACAACGGGGTTGACCGATTCCAGGTGGCTGGGATTATTGACTAAGACCACCCGAAGCTTTTGACCATTGATATCAATGTCTGCCATGAAACCGTTGTGGTATTTCACATCTCCGGCTCCCGTAAGGCTTTCGGGATCATAACACTGCTCGAATTCCTGAAAGATATCCTCATAGGTTTTTTTCAAAACATTGGTCTGAACATTCAAGCGTCCCCGGTGGGCCATACCGAGGATGATTTCTTCGCATCCTTGATCCGTCACGCGATGCAAAAGTGAATCCATCATTGGGATGATTGCTTCAGCTCCCTCAGCGGAAAACCTGGTCTGACCGGGATATTTTTTATTCAAAAACTGTTCGAAAAGAGAAGCTTCATAAAGTTTTGCTAAAATGCGGTGCTGCTCCTCTTTG
>SKZT01000235.1 GCA_007127235.1 Desulfobacteraceae bacterium | reverse complement strand
ATTACGTCATTCGAATCTTTCGACTACTCAGCGGTATCTGGGAAAAATCAGTGATGCTGAGGCTATGCGGTGGATCGATAATCTTCACGGATAATGAGACAATGACCGGGCAGGGGTTCAGCTTCAGCCTGGTCATTTCAAAGAATCTGTTTGCCTATCGGTTAAGAATTGTATTGGTATCCTTGAGAAAATGGGCTTATGAATACTTCAGTTTTGGATAATTAGTTGAAGCCAAAAGGCAGCGACAACCAATGGTCGAAGTGAAGCCGAAATCTTTAATTGTTCTTTTGCATGCCTATGCTGTGCTATAATTCATTAAATCCCGCTGATGAAAACGAAAGCCAGAATCCACGAGTCGCTTGTCAAAACGTCTGTTTAGAGGACGGAATATTAAAAAATATAATTTTCCGATGAATGGGGATCTTTTTTCCTTGACAAATTAAGGCCATATAGAGGTCAAGATATTTTATTTGAAGTGTTTTTTTATTTCTTCTCTGACTTGTGGCCAAATTGAAACTATTCCATTTTGGTCATAGAAAACTTTTCCATGTGAATTCCCTCTGTCTGTTTTCATTGAAGGATAATGTCCGTCAAATGTCGGCACAAAGAATTGCGGGAATTCAGCTTTGTTGGTACATAATTTTTTGAAATCACTTAAGGATACCTCGCCATTATTTTCTATGTACAAAAATGCTGATATCATCTTGTGATTGTCTTGATGGGGTCGGCTTGCCCAAAGCTTTATTCTGCTTATTTTTTCAAATTCTTCTGATTGGGAGGAGATATTTTTGATTTTTGAGGAAGTTAAATTTCCTACTTCTGAGTCGTATGCCAGATGGCACGAATGGCACAAAAATTTAAAACATTTTTCAATTGGTAAGTGAGCTTCAAGGATTTTCTTTTCAACTAATTCTATGTCACACCTGATAATTCCGTTGTTGTTAAAATTTGACAAAACATTTTCGATTATCGTTCTTCGATCACTACCATGAATGTGAGCAGAGTGAAGTTCTTTTTCAAAACCACATTCTTCACAGATACCATTTAAATTTTTCCTATGATTCCTGGTGAAGTTATTTATAGCATTTCTGATTCTCGGACCAAGAAAATGGTGAAATTCCTGAATAGTGCCTTCAAAATTTGCCATATAAATTCCTCATACCTAACCAGTAATTATAAAATTCGTATATATTTAAAAATCTAATGTTACCCGACAAATCAACAACTCTTGTATTGATCATGCCTTAGTCATGCAATAAATTCAAGTTACGAATTGTTTTGGTATCCTTTAGAAATTTGAGCTTTGATTATTCAAGCTTTGGATAATTAATTATGGTTGAGCGGTGAAAATCGCCGGCAATCAAAATGAAGCGAAACGACGCTTTTGGCTATCCGAGTATATACCGTTTTATTTCAAATGTGGTTTTGAATCTTATTCGCCTTTCACCGAAAAAGGCTTCTGAATAGGTAAGAATGTTGTCATGTTGCAATCAGAACTGTCTGAACTGGACCTTACTACCCAAATTTCTTAGGTATTAAGGTGTCTTCTCAAATAAAATATTCGCCTATTTTAATCCCAAATATTTTCTTATGTGCTTGACTAACTGATCATCAATTTCAGTGTGCCTCAGAATAGGTTGCTTTTTTCCAGTAGCCGGATTTTGGTATACATCATGACGAGAACCGTGTCTCAAAAGTACACAACCCTCTTTCTCAAGTTGCCGTATAAACTTTTTCCGTTTCATAAAGAAATTTCTTTAGTTTCGTATTTGTCGGGCACATCATCAAGTGCCATTAACAGATATGCATCTTTGAGGTTTTCTTCTAATTCTTCAATGGTTTCTCCTTGAGTCATTATTTCTGGATGCTCAAGGAGTTTACCGAGCCAAAATCTATCGGATTTCCAATAAATCATTGTCAGTTTGGTTTTCATTTTTAATCCTCGATTTTTTTCATTTTTAATCAGCTAACCAGGTATATGACTCTGTATATTATTACAAATTTTCCTTTGCCAGGCAAATTAAACATCTTTGCTATATTGCACTATATGAAGATAATTCAAGTTACGAATCGTTTCGGTATCCTTAAAATTTTCGATCCTGGAAAATTCAGGCTTAGGATAATAATTCTTGAGCGTGGGCTTCATCGGGATCGGTAAATCGTCATGCATAAGCTAATCGACGACCTTTGGGCTGTGGAATAGGGTCATTGAATTCTTTAGCTGTTTCGATCCATAACTCCATTGCAGACTTGATATTTGCTAACGCAGATTCATATGTATCCCCATGTGCCATGCACCCTTGAAGTTCGGGAACATCTGCCACGTATGCTTCATCCTCATTACTCCAAAAAATTATAATTTCATATTTACTTGTCATCAATTACCGCCAGTTTATATCTTAATATGATGTTCCGTATCTGTTTGACCTGATATGGTTTCGCTTTATTACCTTCCTTCTGTAAATTCGGCTTTTCCTCAATCCCGACTTTACGGAAAATATGATGACTGCCTTTAATGCGCATTTCAAATCCCAAATGCTGCAAAAGGTTGATCAGGTCAGAAAAAGCAATATTTGCATCACTTGTGCCGCTTAGTATTTGAAATATCAGCTTTTCATATTTTCCCATCACGAAATCCTATCGAATTTTTTGTAAAGCTTTCCGCACATTTTACCAAACAATATTTACATAGTCTATAGCAACTATTCTTGCATTCCCTTTTCTTCACAACCACCTTTATTCAAAGGTCAAGGATATTGCAAATGCCACCATTATCCCTCAACAAATCGACCGAACCAGGTTTTGGATACTATTGGTAT
>SKZT01000080.1 GCA_007127235.1 Desulfobacteraceae bacterium | reverse complement strand
CTGCTTATTTTTGACCTATTTGCATTATCAGCGTTTTCAAAAAATTATAAGTTTTTTCCACTGAGGCGATCTTGAGTTTTTCATCGGGTGAATGAGCTCCTTTTATGGTGGGGCCGAACGAAATCATATCCATATCGGGATATTTGGCGCCGATAATGCCGCATTCCAGCCCTGCATGAACAACTTCTATTTTGGGTTTGCTGCCGTATAATCCTTTGTAAGCATCAATGCAGTGATTAAGCAGTGGGGAGTCCATGCGTGGCTGCCATGGGGGGTAAGCATTTTGAGCCCTGGTTTCGGCCCCTGCCAGAGCCGATAGTGCTTTTATATGGCCGGTGATTTCCGAAAGACGAGATACAATATTGCTTCTCTGGCTTGTAACAATTTCAACAGTTTTATTGTTGGTGTGAACCGTTGCCAAGTTGCTGGAGGTTTCCACCAGTCCCGCAATTTTGTAAGACATGTTATAGACCCCGTGGGGCATGGCACACAAAAGGCGCAGCGTATCAAGCGCAGGTTTTTCTGAAATCTTGGGGGCGGATAGGTTTGCAATTTCGTTGTTTTTTTCAAAAGTAATTTTCAGTCCTGGATCTATATCTTCGAATTCTTCCTGAACTGTTTTTTCAAATTTTCGGATATGTTGGGCAATGGAATCCACAGCCTCGGAAGACAGGGCAATTACAGCTTTTGCATCACGAGCAATGGCGTTATGGGCACTTCCGCCATGTAACGAAATGAGGGAAACAGGAAAATGTTTCATCAGAAAAAGCAGACTACGCACAATTATCTTGATGGCGTTTGCTCGCTGCTCGTGAATATCCAGGCCCGAATGACCGCCGCGCAGGCCATGAACTGTCAATCGGCCGATCCTTGATTCTTCTGGAAGCGGCTCATAGGTAATCGGCAATTTGATGAGGGTTTCTTCTCCTCCGGCACAGCCGACAATTAAAATGCTGTCATCTTCGGAATCAATATTTAAAAGCATTTTTCCTTCCAGCCATTTTTCCTTGAGATTTCCGGCGCCGGTTAACCCGGTTTCTTCATCCACGGTGAAAAGCAGTTCCAGTGGCGGATGAACCACCGATTTATCCGAAGCCACTGCCAGAGCCAGAGCCAGACCAATACCATTGTCGGCCCCCAGGCTGGTATCTTTGGCCCTCACCCATTCATCTTCAAAAACCAGTTCCAGGGGGTCTTTTGAAAAATCGTGGGTGGATTCAGGTTTTTTCTCACACACCATGTCCATATGTCCCTGAAGGACAATAACAGGAGCATTTTCGTATCTTGGTGATGGTGGAACGGATATGAGAAGATTGCCCGCCGTATCTTTTTTATGATTAAAACCTTTTTTGTCAGCCCATTGAATAACCCAGGCTGAAATTTTTTTTTCATTTTTCGAACATCTCGGAATACTGCTGATCTGCTGAAATAAATTAAAAACTTCCCGGCAATTATTATCCATTGGGTAACCTCGTCTATTTTTTAATGTCAGGATTCAGCGTTTCCTGAAAGATATCGAGCAGGTGAAGTGTCTGTTCGCTGATTTTCAGACAGGCATTATTGATGCCGTAAAATAAAATACTTAGACGGGTTTTAGACTCACCGCTTCGAATACGTTCAATCTGGCTTCGATCATATTGGTCCAGATAGTTTTTGAGTTCCACATAATGGGCTGCAATATCCCGATATTCAAAAGGCTCCCTATTTTTCATGATTTTGGCGGTTTGACCAATAATGGCCTCAACACATTTTCGAACCTGTTGAAGTTCTTTTTTCTGGGATGGCAATAGTCCTGAGTGCTGATTTGAGGTATGCACATGGCATCTGAGGATAAGATCTCTCATACTTTCCGATATTTCCTGTAATGCATAAACCACATAGGAATATTTTTCGGCACTTTTGGATTCGCTTCGCCTCAAAAGTCTCAGGGTTTTAAAAATGTTCGCCATGATAACGTTGCTCCACTTTTGCATTTTACTGGTTTCCAGGCGAAGCTGTTTTAACAGTTTGCGGTCCTGAGTGAGAATACCATCGAAACATTGGCTGAGGTTGTCCAAGACCTGGATGAGAAATTGGCCGCTGTGCTCAAAGCAGGTGCGTATGGCAAATTGTGAATCTGTAACCCGCTTCAAGTCGAGAAGTTCCAGTTCGTGGCTTGCTTTTTCCCGGTATTTATGAATTCCGGAATTACGGATAATTAACAGGAGCGCCAGGCCGGACAAGGCTATAATAGCTATTGCTTTCAGATAAAAGATAGCAAAAGCACAGGTCATGGCCACCGTAAAAGCGATAAAAGCTGTGAAAAACCATCCGCCAATAACCGCCAAAACACCGGTGACCCGATATACCGCGCTTTCCAGTCCCCACGCCTGATCTGAAAGAGACGTTCCCATGGCGACCATGAAAGTAACATAAGTGGTGGATAAAGGAAGTTTCATGCTGGTGGCCCAGGAAACCAGAGCACTCGCCACCATAAGGTTGACACTGGCTCGCAATAAGTCAAATTCAGGGACTTTCCCATTGTAACCGACTGCCGGTTGATAACCTTCGGGGCTCAAGCGTCTGCGAATCCAGCGTCTGGTTGATGCAGGCCAGATTTTGCAGAAGGTTTCAAACATTCCCATAAACATACGTACAATAATCCGGGACAGCTGCGAAGAATCAAATCGCTCAAGTCCCTCCTTTTGACGTCCGAGGTTGACCTCGGTTTTGGTGACGGTTCTTGCTTTTCTTGATACCCACAGCGTAGCGACCATGATAACCCCTGCGGCCAAAAGAAAAAAAGTGTTGGTCCTGACCGGAAGAAGCAACGCTTCCATGGATGCCGACATTGGATCGGCGGCACTATGAGCTATGAAATAAGCATGAAAGCCCGCCAGCGGTACGCCGATAAAATTTACGAGATCGTTGGCGGCAAAAGACATGGCAAGGGCAAATGTACCTGTCAAAACAATGGGTTTGAGAATGTTGACACGGGTAAAAATCAACAGGAATTGAAATAATAATGTGAAAATAATAAATCCGGTGCCGATGATACTCAGTATATGGGTTCTGATCCAGGCTGCGGTTTCCGGAGTCAGAAAGGAAGCTCCTGTAGCGCCTTTAACCAATATAAAATAGCTGATTATGGAAAGAGCCAATCCTCCCCATAATGCCCCATAGCGCTTCAAACGCCTCTCAAAATTAAAAGTAAATACCAATCGTGTTGCAAATTGAGCCAATGCCCCGCAAATAAAAGCGATTACCACCGATAACAATATCCCGGAAATAATGGCCAAGGCTTTTCCGGTGTTGATATATTCTGCAACCAGAAGCAGGCTTTGACCGCTTTCCAGTATTTTAAGTATGGAAATAGCAATAGCTGCTCCCAGTAACTCGAAAACGATGGAAACGGTCGTTGAAGTTGGCAGTCCAAACGTATTGAACAAATCAAGTAAAAGGATATCCGTAATCATTACGGCAAGAAAAATAAAGATCAGGTCGGGCATTGTGAAAAATTGCGGATGAAAAATGCCCTTGCGGGCCACCTCCATCATTCCGCTTGAAAAAGTCACACCAGCCAAAATACCCAGACTGGCCACGATCATGATAATATGCCGCGGGGCTACACGAGAGCCGACGGAAGAATTGAGAAAATTTACAGCATCATTGCTCACACCCACCATCAAATCAATGGTTGCAAAAATAAAAAGAATACCTATCGCAATAAAAAAAATTTCCATTCAAACCCCTGTTTCACAGTTTAATTTCAGACCAATATATCCCATTCTATTTTTTGCTGCCATCATTTATTAGAATATTGTTCGGATTTTGTTAGCATTGTTTTGAATATTGCAAATATCGGATATAAATTACCTTGCTCAAAATAAAACCATTGAATATAATAAACATTATGATGTTAATAATATGGAGGACACCATGACCAACGGCCAACTTGCCCAAAGAGTTGATAGTCTTGAAGATTACATGAAAGATTTGAGCTATCAGGCGTTGAAAACCGAGCGGGAGCTTGCCCGGTTAAGCCTGGAAATGCGTGAATTTAAAGACGAAATGCGGGAATTCAAAGACGAAATGCGGGAATTCAAAGATGAAATGCGCGAATTCAAGGATGAAATGCGCGAATTCAAGGATGAAATGCGCGAATTCAAGGATGAAATGCTTACATTCAAGGAGGAAGCCCGACAGGACCGGAAAGAGAGTAACCGCAGGTGGGGGGAGCTGGCCAATAAAATGGGAACTCTGGTGGAAGACATTGTTGCACCGAGCCTTCCCCGTGTGGCCAAAGAATTGTTTGATTGTGATGAACCTGAAATGTTTGCGGTCAGAATGCGGCGGAAAAAAGGACCGAATATTATGGAGCTGGATGCAATACTGGTTTGCAGCGATATTGTCCTGATTAATGAAACCAAAAGCAGTCTGAGAAGCCGGGATGTCGACGAACTGGTGGCCAAGCTTGAGACATTCGATCAATATTTTCCGGAATACCACAATCGTAAGTTAATGGGTGTGCTTGCTTCTTTATATGTAGATCAGAGCATTATCAATAATGCCAACAGCCAAAACGTTCTTGTTATGGATATGGGGGATGAAGCCATGCAGGTGCTCAATGCCGGTATAGTGTTGACAGGGGGTTAATTTAGCTCCAGAAATTCCATAATTCCTGCCTTGTATTTTGATTTGAATGCCCGGTCTGCTTTTTCCACGCAATTGCTTCCCATAAAGCTCATACAATCATAAAGGGCCTTAGCCCGTGCCGATTTGTCAAAAATTTCTTTTAGTTCAATAATATGGGGTTCTGCTTCGAAATATTTCAATTTAATTTCCAACGGGAGTTGCCAGAAAAGAAGATAACCTCTCTCAGGAAAATCGACACCCAATATTTGGTAGCAATAATCCATAAAGTTTTTTTCCAGCTTTAGGCGGAGGTCGGTGATTTTTTCCTTGTTTTCATTTACTTTTTCCAGGGAAAAGGGTTTACCCATGATTTCAAAATACATTTTTATTTTCGGCTCAGTACCCGATGGGCGAACGGTAACGCGAATACCCTGAGTTTCGGGTAAGTCTTTGAAGGTAAATACCAAAACATTTCTTGATACGGTGTCCGTAGCTGAAAGGTGCGGCTGGGGGCCTTCCTCCCATCGGTCAACCGTTTTGCTAACTGTGAAAACACCGAAATTTTTTACGGTTTCGGACCTCAAATGGTCCATGATACTTGCAATTTGTTCAACGCCTTTTGCTCCGAGGAGGCGAATTTCCGTTAGATAATTATGGCAATATCCGTATCTGGAATAGATGCTGTCTAAAAAATCCACCAGGGTTTTGCCGATCTTTTTCTGTTCGGATGCAAGTTCGCCAAGCCAGATGGCAGCTCCCGCGGCATCTTTATCGCGGCAATAATCACCGACCAGAATGCCATGGCTTTCTTCTGCTCCCAGAACAAATCCCTGGATTTTACCCTTTTTTTCAAGCTTGTTTAGTTCTTCAGCGATATATTTAAAGCCGACCAGCAGATTTCCGATACAGTTGACGTTATTGTCCCGCGCAATTTTTTCTATCAGGGAAGTGGTGACATCCGTTTTGATGACAACACTGTCAGAAGTAATCCGTTCCAGGCTTTTAAACTTGGATATGGCGTATTCGGTCAGGATAATCGCGATTTCATTGCCGTTTAAAACTCGCCATGTGTTCTGATGCCTGACCATAATGCCAATTCTGTCAGCGTCCGGATCCGTGTTCATGATAATTTCAGCCCCGGTTTTTTCAGCTTCGGCGATGCTTGTATCAAAGGACTGCTCAACCTCGGGATTCGGAATATTAAATGTTACATTTTCAAAAGCGCCGCTCAGATTTGATGTTTTGGAATCCAGCTCAACATGAAAACCGGCTTTTTGAAGTGCGGGAAATACGGAACTTATCCCTGTGCCGTGCAATGGAGAAAACATGATTCTGACACCGGTTTCTGTCGATAAGCAAACAGCGCAAATGGATTGAATAAAAGCCTTATCCACATCTTCTGACAAGTATTCGACCAGGCCGTCTTTTAGAGCTTTTTCAAAAGGCATGCGCAAAATCCGGCTGACATTTTGAGTGACTTCATCCACCAGAATCTGGTCGAATGGCGCAATGAGCTGCCCGCCAAGATAATCATAGATCTTTTTGCCGTTATCGGTGGGTAAATTGTGGCTTGCACTGAACATATCCCCTGCAGCGGCTTTTAAATACCGGATCGTAAAAGAAAGGGCGGGTGTGCTCCGGACGCCCTGGAACATAAACGTCTTGATACCGTTTGCTGCATAGACTTCGGCAGCAGCTTCGGCCAGATCTTTGGCCGTCAGATTCATCACCGGATTATACATGCTGTCATCATACAATCCTTTTTCCGTATACTTGCGCACGTCATAGGTCATTACAATGCCTTTGTTTTTCACCTCATTTCCAAACTGTCGAAACAAGTATTGACAGTGTCCCTGGGCCGATGCCTGAATGGTCCACGGGTTGATTCGGTTGGGTCCGATTCCCACAGTTCCCCGTCGTCCCCCGGTACCGAAAGGAATTACCTGGTAGAAGGAATCCAATAAAAAATTCCATTTTTCAGCTTCCATTAAATATCGAAGTTGAGGGACATAATCTTCAAACTGGGGGTCTGTCAACCAGATTTCCATGTATCTGAGTGCAGAAATTTTGTATTGGTCAGCGATGTTCAACCGGTTAAATCCGCTTTGGGCTTTTTCCAACAAAACTTGTGTATTATGCATTGGCTACCTTATCCTTTAAAGTTCCTCGGGCGTAAAAGCCACCACGTCATCTATGTTTGGGGTGTCGGCAAAAAGCATGACCAGTCGATCCACACCCAGGGCGCATCCGGCGGACAGAGGTATTTGCCGCAGGGATTTTAGAAATTTTTCCGGCATGGGATAAACGCTTTTTCCCAAAGCCTTTTGTAAGGTCATTTCCTTCTGAAATCTTTGTCTTTGTTCTTTTGAATCGTTTAGTTCGGAAAAACCGTTACACAGTTCAAGGCCGGCAATGTAAAGCTCAAAACGCTCGGCAATTGAAGCATTATCAGCTTTTGGGCGTGCCAGGGCGCCTTTTTCGATGGGATAATCAACAAGAAACAAGGGCTTGTCTATTCCCAGGTGCGGCTCGATTTCCAAGGCGAGCAACTCATCGAAACGGTCCTCATCAAGAGCCTGCTTTAAGGAAAACATACTGAAGCGCTCAAAGGCTTCCTTGACCGAAAGCTTTTCCCAGGGGGGTTTGGCCTCGATTTTTTGTCCCTGATAAATAAGAGTGTCGTGCAGCCCGATAATTTTGAAAATATGACGCAAAAGGTTTTGGATTTCTTCCATCAGGTCATTATAGTCCGCTTCATGCCGGTACCATTCCAGAATTGTCATTTCGGGAAGGTGCCGATGTCCGCGTTCATTCTTTCTAAAGCACCTGCAAATCTGAAATATACGTTCATAACCGGCCGATAGAAGCCTTTTCATGCAAATCTCCGGCGATGTGTGCAAAAACCAGGAGCCTGATTTTTCTGCGTCGATATGAGATTCCGGTGCCTGTGTAGGAACGCGATAAGGCGTTTCCACTTCCAGGTAATTATGCATGTCGAAAAAATGCCGGATTGCTGCAATTACATTTGCCCGGAGCCGAAGGTTTTCTTTTATGCATAATTGTCGGAAGTTTTCCACAGGTTAGGCTTATTATTGCTCTTGGGGATCCTGAAGATATTTGTCCTCGCAGCGATCTTGTAAAAGTTTGAGATCGAAACCATGCGGTTTGACATCATACCATTCATAACCCCTTTGTTTGCAGGACTGGCAAGCGCCCCGGGGAATGTGTACTGCCAGAACGTTTTTGCCTCGGCTGGAGCTTGATTCAATCCGAAGCGCGCCGCTGCAGTCATTGCAAACCATTATCGACTCTTTCTGGTTTTCCAAGATGCTGTCTGTATCATAAAAGAGTTTGCGTTTTCGTTCAGCGATCTTGGTATTTCCACGAACTTTTTCTTCTAATGACGCCCTTTGCTTCCATATTGCCAGAACAGCTTCGGCTGTCTTTTCAATAAACTGGGTAATTTCTTTACTTTGGCGAATACGGTCGGGGTTATAATCGGGCTCCCGGACCCGGCTATAGTCAATTCCCGCCATGGCCAGAATGATGCCTACATTGACATAGGGCAGGGCGCCTTCAATGGAGTAACCGCCCTCTAGCACTGCAATGTCTGGTTTCAGAAGACTGGTGAGCTTGGCATATCCTTGAGCGGAAAAGTTCATGTTGGTGATCGGATCGGAGTAGTGGTTATCCTGACCCGCGGAATTTACGATAATATCCGGTTTGAAATCCTCGAGGATCGGAAGGATTGCATTTTCAGTGATATGCAAAAAACCCTCTTCGGATGTTTTAGGCGGCAGTGGAATATTCAAAGTGGTTCCGATAGCGTTGGGGCCTCCTAATTCCTGCATGAATCCAGAGCCGGGATAGAGTGTACGGCCATCCTGGTGAATTGAAATAAAAAGCGTGTCAGGGTCGTGCCAGTATATATCCTGCGTACCGTCACCATGGTGGCAGTCCGTATCGACTATTGCCACCTTTCGAATGCCGTATGCCTGGCGGAGAAATTCGACCATGATGGCTTCAATATTGACATTGCAAAAGCCTCGCGCTCCATGGACCACTCTCATGGCATGGTGGCCCGGAGGACGAACCAGAGCAAATCCCCTGTCGATACGCTTGTCCATGACAGCCATGCCAATGGTTTTAGCGCCTCCCGCACTGATAAAATGGGATTCGGTCATCACATCCCACACACTAGGAACGCAAAAGTGGACACGTTGTACATCCTTGACAGTCACCAGATCCGCCCGGTACTCTTCGATACCCTCGATGTCCAAAATTCCTTCCTCGAAAACTTGATCCTGGGTATACAACAGCCGCTCTTCACGTTCCGGGTGTGTGGGACTGATGGCCCAGTCAAAAGCAGGAAAAAAAACCAGGCCGGTTTTATGTTTTGCACGAAGCATGATAGGCTCCAGACGTTTTAAAGGTTAATGCCGTAGGCATTTTATATTTATCATCGTTTACTGATTTGTTCATATCCATGAATCAGGCCGGGTTTGACCTGAACTTTGATTCGAATATTTTTGCCGGCAGTATAAAAACCCCTGACCATATTAAATTCAAGTGCTTCAAGTACTTCCATCACAAGATCCCCGGGATCGGCACCTCGCGAAACCGCCTTTTTTTCCAAAAGATCAAAGGCGATTTTAATGGCACTCTCCTTTGTAAAATCAGAGGGGATTTTTCGTGAAAAATTTTCTTCCGGAGCGGTTGCCTTTCCCCGCTCGGTGTCCACAAACAAGTTTACTTCACATGTGGTACGGGCAAGAGCTGCTCCGATGGCATTGGCTACCGACCACCGGGGAACCACTTTGACTTTTAAATTGAAATGCTTTTCGAGATTAGCTGCGAAATGATGCGCAGGCCCGCCCAATACCAGAACTTTTTCGGGCTTTACGGTGTAATCTTCGTAAACTTCATGTACGGTATACACCGGTTTGCTATTGATATCCGCAACCAATTTTTCGCAATGGCCAACAATTTCTCCGCAGGTCTGGTCAAATATCTTTTGGGCGGTTTGTTCCACGGAAAGATTCAGAGCTTCAGCAATGGGTTTTATGCCGGAAACAGACGCCTCTTTGTTTAAATCCTGCATGATATCCAATGCAGCCAGAGCATCAGTGGGTGTTAACGCGGGACCGCCGTAGGCCAATGCCGGCCCCTTTCTTTCAGGCCCGACTTTGAGCTTACCGTTTTCAATACGCACATAACTGTCTCCGCCGATTCCAATAGATTGAGTCGCCATGGACCGGATAATGGTTTTATATCGATCCAGTTGAATTCCAAGGGGATTTAATACCGGCACACGGTTTATCAAAACAGCCATATCCGTAGTGGTTCCACCGATATCCAAAACCAGGCTTTCTTGATCCGAATGGGAAAATGCAATGGAACCCATGACACTTGCGGCAGGACCTGATAAAATGGTCTGCCCTGGAAAATCGAGTGAAGAATCAAAATTCATGGTGCCGCCGTCCGCCTTCAGGATATGGATCGGCATGGTAAAGCCTTTTTGTGTTAACGATCCTTTTACCGCTTCGAAAAATTCTTTATGAATCGGATAGACTGCTGCATTGATAAAGGCAGTTGCAATGCGCCGGGGAAAATTCAGTTTTCCCGAAATTCTGTGTCCCATAAAGATTTTATCGACTGATTCTCCCAAAATCTCCTTTATTTGCAGTTCATGCTGAGGGTTTCGGACTGAAAATTTAGAAACGACTCCGGCATACAGGATGCCATCCTTTTTAAATTGATCCCGAATCTTTTCAATTTCGGCAATGTTTACCGGCTCGGTTTCTCTTCCCCTGTGGTCAATACTGCCGGCGACACAATAATAATGGCTGTTGGTTCTGTAGTGTTCCGGGTTGATACCCGGACCCCCGGCCACAATCATTCCAACAGGGGCGATCTTGTTTTGTACAATGGCATTGGTGGTCAGGGTAGTGCTCAAAACGACACGGTTGATTATTGTATGATCAATTCCATCGGTGATTTTTTCCAGGCCGGTTAGAACGGTGCTAAAAAGATCGGCATGGTCGGTGATGACTTTGACCTCCTTTTCAATTCCCTGATCAGTCACAAGCACCACATCTGTATGCGTGCCGCCCACATCAAGTCCGATAATCATAATTCTCCCCTGCATTGTTTGGGCTGTTG
>SKZT01000259.1 GCA_007127235.1 Desulfobacteraceae bacterium | reverse complement strand
TGCGGCAGGGATGGAAAAACCGGTCAAACCTACTTAAAAGTAGCCATGGCATCTGCACTAAAAGCCAGACGCCTCAAAATAGATGGTTGGTATAGCTTGAACATTCTGGGTAACGATGATGGAAAAAACCTGATGGATCCAAATCGGGCCGCCGGAAAAGTGGCCAACAAAACACAGTTGCTCGATGACATTCTCGGTTACCCGGTGGGTGAAAAATATGGAAGCTCTACCCATAAAGTGGTGATCGATTATTATCCTCCCCGTGGGGATGCCAAGGAAGCATGGGATGTCATCGATTTTACCGGCCTTTTCGGTCTGCCCATGAGCATTCGGATTAATTTTCATTGTCGCGATTCTATCCTTGCCGCTCCTATGGTTATCGACCTGGCTCGCTGGATGGCCATACTTGGTATGGGAAAACGTAAAGGACTGGTTCCCGAACTTGGCTTTTATTTCAAAAAACCCATGGGACATAACCCGCCTGTTACCTTCGCAGAACAGATTGTTGAGCTGGAAAAACTTGAACAGGAATGCGGGGGCATAATAAATGATGAGCCATAAATATCTGTCATTCCGGCGATAGCCGGGCACGAAGTGAAGCTTTTAGCGCTATCCAGAAGTTTTACCCGAACTTTTTGAAAAGCCACAACCAGCAGGAGAAATCAATGATATTTGGATACAGCACCAATGCGTTTGTCAGATATTCCCTGGAAAAATCCATTGAGAAAATTGCCAAACTTGGTTTTAAAGGTGTTGAAATCATGGGGGACCGTCCGCATCTCTATCCTCCGGATTACGATGAGGAAAAACTCACCCGCCTTAAAACCCTTCTTAAAGATAACCGTTTAAAAGTCAACAATATCAACAGTTTTACGCTGTTTGCCGTTGGGGATACCTATTTGCCGTCGTGGATCGAGCCCGAGTCGGAAAGACGGGAAATTCGTATCCGGCATACACTTCAATCTCTTCATGTGGCAAAATTTTTGGACTGTGCCAATATTTCCATCCCTCCCGGAGGGCCTCTTGAAAAAAACATGACCAGAAAACAAGCCTTTAAACTGTTTTATAAAGGTCTTGAAAAGGTTTTACCCACGGCTGAAAATCTGAACGTATTAATTCTGGTTGAGCCTGAACCCGAGCTTCTTATTGAAAATACTGCCGAGTTCAAAGAATTTATTAAAGATGTTCGATCTTCATTCGTTGGACTTAATTTCGATATCGGCCATTTTTTTTGTGCCGGCGAAAATCCCGCGAATTCTTTTGAAACGCTTTTTGAATATATCGGGCATGTACACCTTGAAGACATTGCCGATACACGTGTACACAACCATCTTATCCCTGGTCTTGGTGCTGTCGATTTAAAAGAAGTCCTTTCCACCATGGCAAAGCTTGATTATTCGGGAGATATCAGCCTGGAACTGTATCCTTACACGGATATGCCCGAAGAAGCCGGCCGAAAAACGCTTGAATATATTCGTCCCATTTTCAAAGATGTTGGTTATGACCTGTGAATAGCTGATGATCTTTTTATTGACAATTCTTCATGCTATGCTATATCTTTAGGGTAATTAACACCATGAAGGTGTTTGTTTATGAAGGATAATAAACAGATATTAAAATGTGTTTAAATGATTAGAGTGTAACCTGTTTATGTGAAATCCGATTTTTCTGTAAGTGCGAATTCATTCGCACTTAAAATCCGGCACGGATTTAAAGAAAATTTCATAGAGTCCTCCAGCAATTTTTTTCCCTGTAGAAACGGTCATGGGCTCTGAAGTGGACAACGGGGTTCACATTGTGCGAATGAATTCGCACCTACAATTGAACACACGTCTTTTGACACAAACAGGTTACACTCAAATGATTACAGAGGCCACGAAGGCCGGAGCTGGTCATTACAGCCGGATTTCGTGGCTTTTTTTATGAGCATTTTCAAAAATCTGACAAGGAAATCCCATTGCAGAAGAAAATTTGTGTGATCGATGGTCAGGGTGGGGGCATAGGTGCCACCCTTATCAAATACCTGAAAGAGGCCTACGGAGAATCCATAGAATTGATCGGTCTGGGCACAAATGCCATTGCAACCGCTCAGATGCTCAAGTCCGGTGCAAATCGTGGTGCATCCGGCGAAAATGCCATATGCAGAACAGTGACCGATGCCGACTGCATTATTGGACCCATCTCGGTTACGTGGCCAAACGCCATGCTCGGGGAAGTAACCCCTAAAATGTCTGAAGCCATCATGTCGTGTGGCGATGTTAAGATTCTTTTACCGCTCACACAAGAAAAAGTTGTAATCGTCGGGGTGGTCAGAGAACCACTGCCGCATATGGTTCAGTCGGTGGTTGAAGAAAAAATCAAGGAGGTACTTAAAAATGTGTGAAGCAAATGCGTATGTAGTCAAAGATGGTCAGGAGCACCTGGTCATGGAATCTGTAGATATTATTGAACCCGATGGTGAAAACAGCTATCGGCTGGTCGGTATTTTCGGAGATCAAAAACATGTAAAGGGCCGTATCAAATTAATGAATCTGGTGGAACATAAGATTTTGTTTGAATAGCAGGATCTTTATTTACCGCTTGACTATTTTCAATTGACTATTTTCAAGCCCCGGCGGGATTTGCGATAGCTGTCGATTTGATCCAGCAGGTTTTGTAGGTCAGCGCAAAAAAACCGAAAATGAATGGCTGTGCCCTTTTTTTTAGGATCGATGCCTGTGCGAAAATAGTCAAACACGGTGCCCCTTTTCTTTTCGGTTACGCTATCGAGAAGAAAAGCGATGCGCTTGGCAATTGCATGATATTGACCGATATCGATGGTTTC
>SKZT01000056.1 GCA_007127235.1 Desulfobacteraceae bacterium | reverse complement strand
TTGCCACACACTTTTCTATAGCTTTTCAGAAAATGTTTTTGGCAAGGATAGAGAGAGGTGATCTTACTTTTCGTATATCTCCGAGCGATAACGCAGCCAAAAACATTTTCTGGAAAGCTATAGAACCTTTTAGCATGTCGACATTACAGATAAAGAACAAAAGAAGAATCTGAATTATCCTATATAGGAGTCAACATGTCCAAAAAAGACGGTAAGCATGACAAAACCCTTATCCTTCCTATTGATAAAACATTTCCTCATGATTCAAAACAGGTTTGGCAGGAGGCCAAAGAAACATTAAAGCTCTTGGATGAAGCCTTGGACATAGAGAATTTGAAATCGAAGTCACCAGATAAAATCCGAGAGATCATAATAAAAATGTACTCTATAATTGACAGACTGGAGGATTTTCAAGAGCGCTATGTTGGACTCTATGACTTTGCACCTGTTGGTTATGTTATCATCAGCAACCGGGGGATTATTCATGAATCAAACCATATGTTTGCCACTATTATTGGGGCTTCTGAAGATTCATTAATCAATGAAACATTGGAGAGCCTAATTGTCACTAAAGACCAACTCGCTTACCAACTATTTCAAAAAAGACTCTTTGATACCGGTGTAGAATCCGGTTGCGAATTACGTATAAAAACAGGAGATAGTACTTCAACATGGGTATGCCTTAAAGGAAAACTTTACCAGAACAAAAAAACCGGAGAGTCTACTGGTCTTATCGTGGTAAATGATATCAACAAGTACAATCAAGCGGAAAAGGCATTGAAACATAGTGAAGAAAAATATCGGTCTTTGGTAGACCAGTCCGTGAAAATGGTTTTTTTATATGACCTGGAGGGTAATTTTATAGATGTTAACAAAGATGCTGTTGAAAAAACAAAATATAGCGAAGAAGAACTGTTGGGTCTGAACGTATTCGACATTCATTCGCAAAAATATGACCGCGATGAAATACTGCACCTGTGGGAACATTGGAAGCCAGGGCAGCATATGATCGTTGAAGCCGAACATGTCAACAAGAATGGAGATATATATCCTGTTGAGATAACCACTGGCAAAATTTCTATCGGAAATAGAGCCTATATTCTTGCTCTTGTTCGTAACATTACAAAGCGTAAGCAAGCAGAAGCTGTTATCAAAGAAGCCAATCAGAGGGTTTTGACAATTCTCAACAACCTCAATGCTGTTGTTTATGTAGCAGACATGGAGACATATGATACTTTATTTGTCAATCAATATGTCCGAGAAATTTTTGGAGATGTTGAAGGCAAAAAGTGCTGGAGAGTCATACAATCGGATCAAGCAGGTCCCTGTGGTTTTTGTACCAACCAAAAACTAGTGGATGCTCAATGTAATCCAACGGGAATATATCGCTGGGAATTTAAGAACACAAGAACAGGAAAATGGTACGACTGTCATGATAGTGCCATAAAATGGATAGATGGCCGGATGGTGAGACTGGAGATTGCTATTGATATTACCGACCGCAAGGATGCGGAGGATGCACTTTATCATGAATATTCGTTTCGAAATGCCATTATAGATAAAGTCAGAGAAGGCCTCTGTGTTTGTCATGCTATCGGGACGTATCCGTTTGTAAAATTTACTGTTTGGAATGACCGCATGACCGAAATCACAGGTTATACCCTCGATGAAATTAATCGTCTGGGCTGGTATCAAACACTGTACCCGGATCCCAGGATGCAAAACGAAGCAATTAAACGAATGAAAACAATGCGCCAGGGCGAGGATCTTATAAACGAACAGTGGGAGATAACCCGTGCAGATGGCAATAAACGTGTTTTAAGCACCTCTTCAACCATTGTTGAATCTGATGACGGTGCTGTTCATGTCTTGGCTTTAATGCAAGATGTTACTGACCGAAGGCGAGAGGAACAACCCGTTGAAATGCTTCAACTGGTTCAACCCCGAAGATATGACAAGGGACAGCGGTGAAGTTTTGTCCATCAAGCAGATGGTTGACTGGATGGTTGCCGAACACAACCTGGACCGTTAAAACATTTACGTTACTGGTGTATCTTCAGGCGGAGCGATGGCCGCCATTATGCTGGCGACTTATCCGGACGCATTCGCCGGTGGCGCCATCATTGCGGGTTTACCTTACCGCGCGGCCAATGATTTGCAAGAAGCGTTTGCGTCCATGTTTCAAGGACCGAACCGATCGGAGCAGGAATGGGGCAATCTGTTGCGATCCGCCTCTTCTCACCAGGGACAATGGCCAAAAATCTCGATATGGCACGGTGATGCGGACTCGACTGTGAAGCCGGAAAACGCAACGGAGATTGTCAAACAATGGGCTAACGTTGACGGGCTCGATGAAACCGCCTCAATTCAGGCCAATGTCAATGAATAGTGTTGTTGGTGATCAAATACGGTCTGTATCAAGTCAGTTATCTTTGGGGAAAATGCCGACTTTAAACTATGCTCGTAAACTGGAACTCGGTGCGGCCGCAAACGAATACACAACGGCCCGATTCAGCGTATTGGTAAACGGTGTCATCGTAGACCAGGTTTTGGCGACCGGAATGGATCATACCGAGCAGGAATGGACGAAACTAACGGATATCGACCTCAGCTGCTTTGCCGACCAGAGGGTAACATTGACATTTGAACTGGCCCCCAACTCGAATCTTTATCACAAAGTTTCCGCCAAGGCCTGGCTGGATTGTATCAACATTAAAGAAACCGCTGCTTCTGAAGCAGCGTAAGGAAAGACTTAACTCCTACATAGCAAAGCCTGACATATAGACCAATCCGTCGGCGTCTGTCAGGCTTTGCACCCCGCTTACCTGCATCCCGGTCATTGCTTCCGGAATACAATCCGGACAGACCCCGTGCGAAACACAAGGACCTGTGCCATTTTTGCCTTCGAACTTTTTTATGCCCATATGACAGCCACAACAGGCGCACATGACTCGAACAAATGAAAGGGGTGTTTATATTGTTCAGATCAAAAGAAGATTATCAGGCGGTGTGGAATCAGTTTTTGTTTTCAAAACGGACACTCCGCACCACGAAATGTAATTACAGCCAGTGGCATAAAGGCCGCAAGGAATATGCGGCCTGGACGATTGGAATCCAGAGCGATTCTGTACAATCGCGATTCGACGCAGGGAGGGCACAATTGGCGAAATTTCTCCTGGAGCCATATCGGCGACAGCCCCATGTAACCTTGTTTGTGTGCGGATTCTTGACAGAGATCGAGCGGTTTGATGACGATTATGCAATCGGGAAATTGAAGTGTCACCTCAATGAGCTTCAGGAAAGAGGGATCGCAGCGTTTGAGATCAAGATAGGGGGAATTAACAGTTTCGCCTCGGCGCCATTTTTGGAGGTGTTTGACATCGCAGCAGGTATAAAGCAGATTCGGGATGTTTTGTCTATCACGCATTCTGAGATCAGAACAGGGGAATATGTTCCGCACTTGACGCTTGGATTGTATTCGGATTATTTTGAAACGGCTGAGGTGGCGCAGTCAGTTTCCTCGTTTGGTCCCGCCTTTCCCATCACGCATTTTGTAAATGAGATCAGTTTGATTACATATTCCGCATTTGAAATCGCGGGGCCATTAGAAGTAAAGTACAGGATCGCTTTAGAACAAAGGTGATGCAGATGCTTAATAGCCCCTTTTACCAGTGTTTATTTCGGTGAGAATTCCATTTTCAAAGGTCAGATATCGGATAAAACGGGTCGGTCCAAAATTAAATGTCCGTCTTTTATTCCATAATTTCATTTTTTTTTAAATTCTTTTATCCGCAGCAGAGGAAGTATATCATGTTTACACCCTGCCTTGACCCATTTCTCAATCCAGTTTATAGCGATTTCGGGTGAATGCTTTCTGCGGATGCATGCAATATTATTTTCCAACCCGTTTACACCAGGCTTCCGTGTTTATGACCTCGCTGATTAGCATCTGCTGCGCGCACAAAATGGAACGGTGTAATTCCTCAGCACTGACCTCGCCAGCCTCATTTTTAAGGGGCAATGTTCCTGTAGCATCGCTTAGAAACTCTACAGTAAATCCACGATGAACCGCCTGTCTTGCAGTGGTGTCACAGCACATATGAGTCATGTATCCGGCAATCACAATCTTGTCAACCTTCTCATTGCGCAACCATGACTCTAAATCCGTTCCTGTAAAACTGCCCGGCAGGTTTTTCTCAATCATGAAATCATGGGGACGAGATTGGATTTCAGGGTGAAGGTCCCATTCCTGAGTACCTTTTTTGAAAAATGGCATTTCAGGCTGAGGAAAAGTGTGTTGGATAACTATGATAGGTATCCCATTTGTTTTTGCGACATCCATGACCCTCAAAATGTTGTTCAAATGCCCTTGAGGATGAGTAATGGGCAATAAACCAGAAAAATATTCGTTTTGTACATCCACAATCAATAAAGCTCTTTTCATAACCAAGTCTCCCTTCTTTTTTTTAAATCGTTGAAAATTGGGCTTTGTAGACCTAAACCTATAATTATCGAATACTCATGGCGACAGTGGAATGCTGTATCAAACGATTTTGAACTTGCTTTTTACTGATGACCTAAAAAAATGATACAATGATTTAAAAGGATTGTAAAGATGGTTTCTGGGTCGTTTTTACCGAAGTGCATTCTATGGCACTTAAAATTGGGAGCAAATGCAATACCGGATACGTGCCAAAAGACAAGCAAGATGGGGGCATTATTTTTTTCTTATTCGAAAGCTGTTGTCAAACTGCACTCATATCGTTGTTCGTTGACCCTGATTCCCCATTGGCTTCCCTCCTGATTTTCAACAAGCTTAAACCCACTTTTTTCATACAATTGTTTTGCAGTGTCAAGTCCCTCAAATGTCCATAGATATATTTTCTCATAAGTCCTATTACGACAAAAGTTGATCGCATTATTTATTAGCCGTTTGCCTAATCCCTGTCCCCAAAAGCCTTCCGAAATTATAAACCATCGAAGATGTGCCCCTTTGTTTTCTGCATCAATACCATCAATTATAATGGAACCTTCAACATGATCATTTACCAAAATAGTCCAAAAACTGTCACGACTCCTGTCGTACCGCTTTAGAAATTCTGAAAATTCTATGGCAACCTTGGCTTCAAAGAAAAGTCCAAAGTTCCAATGGCGATGATAATAGGCTGCATGCATTTCAGTCACCCGTCCGATCGAACCGGGACTATAACCCCTGGCTATCTTGATCTCCGGCATAAAAATCTCCATTTATTTTCAACAGGAGTTCCCAATAACAGACACCCCATGCGCTCAATGCTGTAATCGGCAAGCAAAATTGAAATTAAAAAAACTCTAACTGATAAAACTCCTTGCTGATCGCTTTTTCTATTTCTATTTGACCCCAGAAAGGATCTTCCGAAAGTTTTTAGTGTTTGGACAGTATGCACATTGAAAGATGACAATATCTGCCAAACTAACCAGGGCTCCATCCAGTCGCAAAAGATCTATAGTATACTAAAGTAATAAAAATTATCTATAAAAAACTATACCGTTTGGGGCTATTTTAAGAAAAATTTATGTCTATTTTAACAAAAAAATAGAAAGGATCTTCAGGCTGAATGGGGCTTTTCCCCCCTTGTAGAGACAAAAGGGAAAAGGATTCTTTGTGATACAGGTGCAAGGGGTTCTATTCTGCTTTCAAACATGGAGAAATTAGGAATTGATCCTGAAGAGATTAATGACGTTTTTATTTTACATTTGCATTTTGATCATACCGGGGGCTTATCTGCTTTTCTTGATCAGAACAATGACGTTAAGGTATGGGTTCCTCATTCATTTGTGCAACCCATTGCACTCAGCACAAGCAGGAAATTCGGGCTCCCTATCCGGAAAAATATATTAAAGGAGGGGCAGGAAGGTTGATTTGTACCTTGAGCGAACACCATCAAACAGGTCCTCTTCCCTTACCGCCACCACCCAGTCGTCTTCCTCTACCCCCGTCGCCTCGTCCGCCTCTGCTCCCGGGCATCATACTCTCGCTCACCTCACTTTGCCCTAAGCCGCTTTTTTCCTCAACCGTGGCTTTGGTTGAAGGTGGCAAAATGCCTTGTTTGTATTTCTCTACTGCGTCGGCAACACTTCCTTTCAATCCTGTAAAAACCTGAATACCAGCTGCTGAAAGTGTTTTCATTGCATTGGGACCGACACTTCCGGTTAAGACAGTACCAACGCTTTTGGAAGATAAAAATTTAGCGGCCTGTATACCCGCACCTCCAGTTAATGCTATGTTTTCATTGTCAAATACTTCTAAACCCATGTTTTCTGTTTCAATAACAATAAAAAATGCACACCTGCCTAAACGGGGATCTATTTCAGACTGTAGATCCTTTCCGGTAGAACTGACGGCGATTTTCATAAAAATACCTCCTTTTTTATAAAGCAGGATGAAATAATTATTTCATCCCACATCCTTTAAAATCTCCCAATGTCTCCATGAATTATATCTAACTCATAGAAGAGCAGGAAATATGCCAAAAAGAGTACAAAAAAAACTAAACCTATTTTTGTAATATTATTAAAGGGTTATAAAATGTTCTAAAAAAATTGGATTGGTAAAATTTTGTCAGAGTCTTTATATAGCGACACAATGAGTCGCAATTTGGCGACCCTGTCTGCGACCCTTACCGGGTTTTTGAGCGGCCGTCGATTTTGGGAAGGCAAATGCCGAGCCTGTCGATTTTTCTAAAAAGTGTACTTTTATGTATGCCAAGCATTTTTGAAGCTGCTGTGCGATTATACTTGTTTTTTTTGAGGGCATCATTAATGATTTCAATTTCAGCAGCTTTAAGTTGATCCATTGAATTTGTGTACTCCAAAGGAAAGCAGGGTGTCGGTTTTGTTAGGGTTTTTGGAAGGTGTTTAGGCAAAATATCACCCTCGGAACATAATATAAAAGCATGCTCGATGATGTTTTCCAATTCTCTGATATTTCCTGGAAATTGGTGGGACATGAGAATTTCCAGTGCATCCTGATTTATCCAGGCGATGGATTTCCCACGAATACGATTTAATTTTTCAATGAAATGGTCAACGAGTATGGGGATATCTTCCATGCGTTTTCTAAGAGGCGGAATTTCAATGCGCATGATGTTGATGCGATAAAAAAGATCCTGGCGGAATTTTTCATCGCTTACCATTACGGAAAGGTTTCGATTGGTTGCGGCAATAATGCGCACATCTGCTTTTTCCTTCTTTAAAGCGCCGAGAGGCTGAAATTCTTTTTCTTCCAAAACTCTTAAAAGCTTTACCTGAAAAGCAGGGCTGGTGTCTGCAATTTCATCCAGCAAGACAGTGCCTCCATTTGCAATGGCAAAGTATCCGGGCTTATCTTTGAAAGCATTGGTAAATGCACCGGCTTTATATCCGAAAAGTTCAGATTCCAGCAATGTGTCCGGAAGGGCCCCGCAGTTGATGGCAAGAAAGGCTTTGTCTTTGCGAAAACTCAGGTTGTGAATGACTTTTGCCATCAGCTCTTTTCCCGTGCCTGTTTCACCCTCTATCAGAATGGTACTGTCGCTTTGAGCCACCTGAGGTAGAATGTTAAAAATTTTTTTCATCTCAAAGCTGTTGCTGATCATGTCCCCGAGCTTGTACCCTCCGGACAATTGCTTTCTGAGTTCTTCCACAAGGCTGTGATCCCTGAAAGTTTCAACACAGCCCAAAACATTTCCTGACGTATCCTTCAGTAAAGCTGTGGATACCGTGACGGGAACACGGTTTTTTTCACTATTGACAATATAGGTGGAACTATTGACAAAGGATTTGCCCTCTTTCATGGTTTTTTTCAGGGCACATTCCCCCTCGCACATATTTGAACGAAACACATCCCAGCAGTGTTTTCCAATGGCTTCCTCACGTGCAATACCGGTGATTTTTTCAGCGGCACGGTTAAAAGACATGATTTTCCAATTGTGGTCCACCGTAAAAACACCATCTGATATGCTTTCAAGGATTATTTCAGTGGCATGACGATTAAATTCGGATAGTTTGTTTTCTTTTTTCATTTCCAAATGCCCATCAGGTGCATGAGATTTAACAACGGCATCAGGTCCTTGCCGTTGGCGGTGATTTCGCCCTGGTTGTTACCCTTGATTTTTAAATGGTGGATAGTTGTCCCATCTTCTGCGGTCTTCTCCTCGGCCGCCAGCTTGATGAAGGCCACTATTGCTTTGAGGTTTTGCAAGTCTTCCTCGCTGTCCAAAACCTTCGCTAAGGCTTTTGCCAAGGTGTCAATACCGCTAATGTCGAAAACCGTATCTACCTGCAAGACCGGCATATTGTCGACTTCAGACAGTTCTGGTCCATCCACGGAAGCAATCCCTTTAAGTTGCAAGCCACCTGTGGGAAAAATGATGTGCGGTCCATCAAGCTCAAGCTTTGAGCCGTGTTTAGATAGCAAGGCCAGCAACAAAGGCGTGACATCTTCACTGCCGAACAAGGCAGGACCCATCAATTCAAGCGTCGGAATGTTGGACAGTTGACCACCAACGGTCAGGTTTATAGGAGTCAGTTCTTTTGGAAGCGTTTCTTCATCTTTTACTTTTAAACCGGAGTGGTGATAGTTGAAGGCAAGGTTCTGCATTGATACATTCAAACCGGAAACAGACATTCGCATCCCTACTTCCGCCAATCCTGATAAGTTTGTATCTTCATGACGTCCCTGAAACTGAAGGCCTGATGCCGAAAACCCAAAATGGAAACCTTCAAGCAGGTTTGGAAATTCGGTAAAAAATTCGAAGGGGTTGTCAACCAGTTGAGCTACACTTGCTAAATTCAGACCGGCAAGACCAGATTCAATCTTAAAAGCGCTAATACTCACGTCAGCTTCATCAGAACGAACTTTGAGATCCCGAATTTGATATTCGCCGGAAAGATGCCTCTGATTCGGATGAATTCCGGTTTTCTTTATATCTCCCTTTGCTGTGAAAAGGTTGAAACTCAGATGCTCCAATTCTTCGATTTGGTCTGCATCCATGTCCTTTACGGTGATAGTAACTTTAGCGTCCCCATAGGTCAGCATGAGGTTTTTTAAAGCTTCGGAAAATCCGCTCCAGTCAGATTCATCCATTAAGTGATTAAAAACAGGAAGAAGGTCTGAAAATGCATGAATGTCGTGTTCATTGAATTCCATATGGTACTGAAACGATCCAATATGCACAGCTCCCCCATTATTGCCCTCCACCAGGCGAATGTTGGACCCTTCTGTTTTGAAATGCCCATTCCAAATTGATGCAGCGGCTTCTTCCATTTCCAGAGTAAATAAGAGCCTTTCAATTGCCAACATTTCTGGATCAACATTTCCGGTATCTAAGGAATAAGGCAGGAAAGCAGCATCGGCCAAAAGAAATTCCATATTCACAAGCATTTCAAGTTCATCTGCCCAGATACCTTTGATGTCCTGGCCGGAAAATCGGAGAATACCAATGGGCTTTCCAAGATCATCATGCAGACCCACTTGACGGGGAAGTTTTGCCGTAAAGCTCATTTGTTGGTCGTTGACTATTTCATAGCGTAAACGAAGAACATTATCGGCAACCTCATTTGTATCAACGGAGTAATCAGTCAGGGGGATATCCAGGTCAATATTATTATTTTTTTCTTTTATTTGTATGGGCTTGCTTTTTTTTAATGGAAATTTTTCAGCATCCAAGGTGCTGTACCAATAATTATACAAACGCAAAGCACGCGGGGATAAATCAACAGGAGGAGCATCAGGTTTTGAAATTATTTCAACGGGATGTTCTGAAATATCTTCTCTTGCCAGAAGGGGTTCCACCTGATCAGGCCCTTTAAATGTCAGGTTGTCCTGAACAATTTTCATTATATCGGCAGTAAGCAAATCAATATTATCAGAGCGCAACTGCAGGGCGAGACTCATAAATTCCTCAGGCAATTTTCCAAACGCCAGCAAAGCAAGGGGATTGACATTGTCTTCGGCTTCCAGCTTGAGAAGTTTGGGCGGACCCGATGCCCGTTCTACCTCTCCTTGGATTTTTATTACTTCAAAAATGTCAGCATATACACCTCCCAAGTTGGCAAGAAGATAAAAAAACACAAAGAAAATGCTGCATAATATTTTTTTTAGCATAAAAATCTCCATTATTATTCACCAGGCCCCTGTTAATAATTCAACAGATAAAAAGAATGCCTCTAAATCCTTGATTTTTAATTTTCTACGTATACTGTATTTGAAAAAAAATGGGAATCCTTTTTCTCTGAGTAGTGCCTGAGTGAAAAGTCTATTATTCCCTCTCCACTTTCATATCGGCAAAGTTTTTTAATGTCATTCCGGCGGAGGCAGGGATCCATATCGGTGCTTCGATTCTGTTCAATTTCTGCGTTCATCAATTTTGAGACCGGGAATACGGGAAGGCTTCAATTACGCTGCAGGGATAAAAAAGATTTCCCCCTTATTTATTTTGCAACAAAAAACAGTTGATCTTCCAATTTTTTTTTGATATTAATTTGTTCTTTGTATGGTGAGTGTAGCTCAGGTGGTAGAGCACCGGGTTGTGGCCCCGGTTGCCGAGGGTTCAAGTCCCTTCACTCACCCCATTTTTTGAGGTTTCGTTTTCAGGTGACTGGCAATAATTATTTCCTGCCAGTCACCGTAATACTTGATCTTAAAACGAAATGGATATTGAGCAAAAATAGTTTTGCGCCCGTAGCTCAGCTGGATAGAGTGCCGGACTACGAATCCGTAGGTCGCCCGTTCGAATCGGGCCGGGCGTACCAGTAAAATCAAGGGGTTAGCCGATAGCGGTTAATCCCTTTTTTGTTGGTATTTGAAAAGGAACACCAAAAGAACA
>SKZT01000265.1 GCA_007127235.1 Desulfobacteraceae bacterium | reverse complement strand
TTTCATGATGGTTTGAACCCGTAATGTTTTTTGCTAAGGAGTGCAAAAGCTGTGCTTTTGCGATATTTTGCGGATGCAACCCGCCTCAGAATCAGATCTCTGCACACCAAATTCAAGGCAGCATCCATAAACACCCTGTTTTTTATCCACACAGGTTGACACACAATTCGGTTCATGCCAAAAATCACAGTTGCGGTAGATGAAAGCCAATACCGAATGATTTTTGAAAAACTATAACATTATATTCATGAAGTCTATAGGAAAGAAGATACATTATGAAAATTGGCAGAAATCAACCCTGTTCGGACGAAAGTGGAAAAAATACAAGTGATTGTGATATTGATGAATTGTTTGAAGAAATGGATCCCCCTGACGATTTATTATTTCCGTTAAAGTCACTGGCACAGCTCTATCTTGATGAAAATCCCGGAGTGCTCGATGATTTTCAACGACAATACCTTGAGGAGGCATGTTCGCAGCCGTACAGTTATTTTCAGGTTATCCATGTAGAACCCGGCAAAACAATAACCCTTAAGGATTTGTTTTTGCCCAGAACTTATACGGTTCTGGAATTTTGATTATGAAACAAAAAAAGGTTTTAATGAAAAAAACTCCGCATAAATCAGTGGTGAATCGAAAATTTTTCGCGGATTTAAAATCCGTGTTTTACAACTTGTTTCTCATTTTTTTGGGAAGTTTTATTTATGTGATTGGGATGAATTCCATTCTGATTCCTGCTCAGCTGCTTTCTGGAGGTGTTGCGGGCATTGCTGTTTTGCTGCATTACCTGTTTCCGCAAATTAATTTCGGTATCATATATTTTATGCTGAATATTCCCATGATCATTATCGGATGGATTCATGTAAGTGGACGATTTATGATTTATACCATTATCGGTATTTTTACATTTTCAACGATGGCTTCCATAATTCATCTTCCGGCACCTGAAATTACCGATCCCATATTGTCGGCCTTATTTGCAGGTGTTGTCTGTGGACTCGGTGTGGGAATTATTTTAAGGTCCCTGGGTTCGGCAGGTGGACTAGACATACTGGTGGTGATTTTAAATAAAAATTATGGATTAAGGCCGGGAACCATCTATAGTATGACCAATATTTTGATTATCATTGCCGGTGCTTTTTTTCACAATTTTGAACTGGCGCTTTATTCCATTATTTTCGTTTATACAAGCGCCCAGGTTGTAGATAAGGTTTTGACCGGCTTTAATCAGAGAAAATCCATGATGATTATTTCAGATCAGTCGGAAATTATCGCAAAAGAAATTCTGACCCGTCAAAATCGGGGAGTAACATTTTTTAAAGGTACAGGCGCTTATTCCGGTCAGGATAAAAAGGTGATTTTTACCATCATGAGTTTGACAGAGCTTCCCAAAATAAGAGAGTTTGTTTTTAAAATCGATCCCAATGCGTTTGTGGTGGTCAATGACACACTGGAAGTTTTAGGAAAAAGACATGGAAAGTTAAGGGTTTTTTAATGAAACCATAATCAGGAGGCAATAAAAAATGATCTATATCGGCAATTTTCTTCATATCACCAACCAGGAAGAAAAAGAGGAACAAAATCGAAGACATGGAAATTTTAACCTTATCGTAGATGCAGACACTTATGAAGAAGCCATTGAAAAATTTAAGACACAAATTCTCAAATTAAAAAGTAACAGTGATTTTTTTGAGGGAAAATGCGTTCTTTTTTTTACTCAACTTTTTGAGTTTGATAAAATCCCTAAAAAAGAAGCCATGATGCTCAATTACAAATCGGTTGCCGGAGATCCTGTAATGCCCTTTATCGGCTGTTCTCTTCCAACAAATAGAAGCGATCGATGCAAAATTTACAACTGGCAGGAAAATATTCCCGAAATTGAAGGAAAGGGTGCAACGGTTTTCATGGAATTTAACAGCTGACAAGGCTCGTATCTGTTTCAGGTACAAGCTACAAAATCGCTTATTTAGCAGTGCCTGTCCGGAAACTCCTATACTCCCTCTCCCTTTGGGGGAGGGCCGGGGTGGGGGTGAATGATATCAAGAGGTTACCTTTCCCTCCCCCAACCCCTCCCAGAGGGAGAGGAGTTTCTGGACAGGCACTATTTGGGAGGCCGGTTAGTGGGATTTATAAAAATTTGCGGTCTGGAGGGAAAAGTATACGTGCCGGACATGAATTGTTCGATTCATAAGAAACATGCTTGTAATGATTGTTTTTCATGTCAGATGTGCAGTGACGAACGTTGCATGCTTTGCAAAAAACAAGTTACCGAATCATGCCCAAGTGCGGAGCCATTTAAGAGTATATGTAATTCCAAGAAAAAAGATTGAACTTGTGTCGAAAAATATATATAAATCCGATCTATACAAATTGAAGGGGCAAACTAAATTTGCTTATGGGCGGAGGATATATATGACCAGAAGAGAGGCCGTTAAATTTTTACTGAAAGGTTTTGTATTGGCTTCCGTGCCTGTCATTCCGAGATTGGCGTTTTCATATCCTGTTTCAAGGCATTGCTCCGGCAGGTTGAGCTTATTCAATGTACACACCAATGAAGCTTTAGCACTTAGCTATCTGAACAGGCAAGGTAACATTGACTCAGGGGCAGTTGATGCACTGAATCATTTTTTTCGATGCCATTATAATGACAACGTGTATCCAATTGCGCCTGATTTGTTTGTATTACTGGATGTTGTCCGAACAAGACTGGGGAAAACGGCACACCGTTATCGTCTTTTTTCCGGTTATCGCTCCCCCGAATATAACCGGATTCTTCGCCGTCGCAGCAGTGCAGTAGCCAAAGACAGTTACCATTTAAAAGGTATGGCAGCCGATGTTTTGCTGGAAGG
>SKZT01000044.1 GCA_007127235.1 Desulfobacteraceae bacterium | reverse complement strand
TGTTATAGCAAAAAGAAAAATACTGATAAAATTAAGAATAATGACGAGAATTTTTGCTCTTTGTGGTCCAAGAATAACCACCATGGTGTGTTTTCGGCCTGTCTTATCAGATGGGTAATCGGGAAGTGATGTAGATACAGCACTGGATAAATGGAAGGGTGCCAAAATCAAAACCAGGGACCATGGCAGTTGGGAAGGATTTATCACATTCGACTGCGCATAATAGCCGATGATAGGCAAAACGCAGGCAGTTCCAATCATCTGCAGAAACTCGCCGCCTCCGCGATAATTAAATCGAAACGGCGGAAAGCTGTATAAAAAAAGCAGCAACATGCACAATAGAACAATGGGAAGGGCAAAATAGCGTTCATAAATAAATGTCAGCATTGCTCCTGTAAATAAATTCATTGCGACCATAACCCAAATGCCTGTCGCCAACTCCTTCCGTGAGAGATGACCTTCCACCAGCACACGGGAACCCCCTGAGAAAAGATTGAATGTAGCGTTCAACCGGTCAACTTCCAAATCATTGTAATCATTACCATAGACAATAAAAAGCTGAATCGAAAAACTGAAAAGTGCAGTCCAGAAAAAAACCGTCCAATCAAAGCAAAGTTGATGTTCCATGACGCCATAAACTTGGCCCAACAGCAAAGGTAAAAAGATAAAGCTTTGCGATGGCAGCCGTGATGCCTGAATCCATGCTTTTAATTTGTTCATGAGACCGCCTTCCAATGAACATACCGGCATGAAAAAACAAAGGGATAAAAAACACTGCCAATAGCACCGGCGCCAAAGCTGTATAGAAGTTCTTCCAGAGGCACTCCCAGAATGAAGGTTGCGGAAAAAGCATCCAGGTTCCAATTCAATTCGAAAATTTCAGGGATGGCCAGCGACACGATTCTGCATATTGCAAAATAGATGACTGTCGAGATAAGTCCTCCCAGAAACAAGGGAATTATCAAATCGCGCCGAATCCAGGTGATTCCAAGTGCAACACCCAGCATGGTCATCAATGTCCCATAAATAATGGGGATGGATAGTATGAGCTGAATAAGGGTTAAACCGATAGTTATGAGAGCCAGGATGCCCAGTCGCAAGGCAATGTATCCGCGGGCCACATTCATATCAGCGTAAATTGTTCTTCGAAAGACCACGGCATACACTGTTCCCGTAAACGATGCAAGCCCCATCACGAAAAGAAAATCTTCGATCCCAAAGCCGATTTTTGCAGCCAAATCAAACAGAAATTCAGGTTCCCAGTAATCTGAATAGAACAAAGATTCTGTAAAAGCAAAGGGAATACTGCACAATATTAAACGGCGTATTACGATACGCAAATCCGGACGCAACCAGTAGATCAGTATTCCCGGTACGGCAAATGCCAACGATAAAATAAAAAAATGATACTGCATTATTTAAATCAGCAAGGGTTTAATATTGGGGCGATGAAAATTGTCACAAAATTGGCCTGCAAAATCCTTTAAGTTTTTGAGTATAACCGATCCAATTGCTTATGTCTCCTCCTATTTAGCAGTGCCTGTCCGGAAACTCCTATACTCCCTCTCCCTTTGGGGGAGGGTCGGGGTCCGCCGATGAAGATACGGCCAACGAATGGAAACTGGTAGCCCGATATAGCGCCAAAATTCCCCTCTCCCTCTGGGAGAGGGGTCAGGGGTGAGGGGAAAAATGCCGAAGGCAAAAAGGACGAGGGCAAAATATCCATCCTGCCTAATATTCTCAAAAACGCCCTTTACCTGAACGAACAAGGGATTCGGGTGGTTCGTTTCTGGAGCAACGACGTTTTACAGGAAACTGATTCGGTTTTGCAGGAACTGTGGCAAAAGGTTCATTTGCCCTCACCCCAACCCCTCTCCCAGAGCTGGTCTTTGCACACACATGACACAGCGGGTATTGATAACATACTGATTTTATGATGTTGTAATCTATCAAAATGTTTCAACAACCACGGTGCCAATTTTTTTCTTTTTATGGCTCTCTGTTACTTTTTATGTCGCGCCCTTTCAGGGCTTAATGTTCTGGGGCCTCTACCCAGGGCGCTGCCCTGGGCTGCATTATGTATCGACCTTTCAGGCCTCCTTTACCCTGCGACCTGCGAATCCTGCCCTGAAAGGGCTATACATACATAGCCCAGGGCAGCGCCCTGGGTTGACCACCCACCCAAAAAAGCCCTGAAAGGGCGTGACATTTTTTCAATCCCAAAGATACTTTTTATCATTTTGTTATTTTATTTAATGGTTGAGGATTCTCGGGTTTAATACCGGAGAGTCCTCATATCGATGGTTATGGAATTTTTCTTGTTACCATTCTCTGCGTGAGAACTTGGGTACAAGGCGGTTTCTTGATAACCCGCTGTGTCAAGTGTGTGCAAAGACCAGCTCCCAGAGGGAGAGGGGCTGGGAAGAACCTTCTCTATCGCACGAGCAGAGGGGCTTACTGATGTACTCTGACATTTAAACCTGACTTGATCCATATAGCTCTAAATCGCCATGAAATGTGAATTTCACCCACAGCCATGAAAATCAGAAAACGGAAATGGTCTCAACACCGTCCTAAAATCCATCTTGTCCACAAAGTCCATAATGTCCATCCGGATTTTCACGGTAAAGAGGTGAAACTCGAATAATTGTGGCTTTTTGCCTCAATGATGGGGAAATTATGCTTGCAAAACAGCTTGAAATTTATACATTTATAGTTCATCATATATATTTTTAAATCATTTTAGAATTTAACTACATTACAAAGGAGTTGGTCATAGGTCATGTTGAACTTTCTAACCAAAGTTTTTGGGAGCAAAAACGAAAGAGAGCTTAAAAAGCTCCAGCCTGTTGT
>SKZT01000189.1 GCA_007127235.1 Desulfobacteraceae bacterium | reverse complement strand
TCAGGTTTCAGGTTTCAGGTGTCAGGATATGGAGAATACAAATTGCAGATACATGAAACCTTATATCTAAGGGCTCTGCAACAGAACAAAACTCAGGGGATTTTTCAGACCAATCTGGTGACAATTTTCATCGCCCCAGTCTCAATGTCTGCATCGATTGTGTTGTCGTAAGATTTTAGAACAGTGTGGATGATGGAAAGTCCAAGGCCTGGAGCCATTTCGCCAATGCACCCCAGTTTTTCCATTCGTTTGATATGGTCTTCCATAGCTCTGAGTTCTTTTTTGGACCGCTGTTGCTTTTCCGATAGAAGGCGCTCAAAAAGGCTATGGGAAAACAGGCTATCATGGTAACCATGATTTTGTAAAACTCGATGTTCAAGTTTTTTGACACAATACTTTGCCATTACCGTCATTTGCCGGAATGACGAAAAAAACTTAAACATCGAGTAAAAGACATATATCCAGTCACATTGAGAAGCCACATGACTGTTCTGAATAAAAGAATACGGGAAAGGGAAGGCCCCTATCCGGTAATGGCACCGGCCATCTTGAAAATGGGGAGATACATGGCTATAACCAGGCCACCGATAGTCACCCCTAAAAAAACGAGCATGAAAGGTTCTATCATGGACGTCAGGTTTTCAACAGCCTGATCCACCTGCTCATCATAAAAGTCAGCAATTTTTTCCAACATGGAATCCAATGCGCCGGTAGACTCTCCCACCGCAATCATCTGGCAAACCATTGCTGGAAACACGCCGCTTTCTGCCAGCGGATCGGCCATGGTACGTCCCTCGGCGATACCTGTCCTCACATTGTAAATGGCTTTTTCCACGGTTTTGTTGCCGGCGGTTTTGGCAACAATATCCAATGCTTCCAGAATCGCCACCCCGCTTGCCAGCATCGTTCCCATGGTTCTTGTAAATTTTGCCACAGCTACTTTTCGCAGCAGGATTCCGAAAACAGGAAGTTTCAGAACGTATTTGTCGGTGAGGTCAGATCCTTTTTCAGTCTTGTAAAATCGTTTGAAGGCATAAGCAAACAAAACAAGGGCGCCAATCATATATAAAATATTGTTTTTGGTAAAATTACTTGCATTTACGACCATCTGCGTGAATACAGGAAGCTCGCTTCCAAAGTCTGCAAACATTTCCTGAAAAACAGGGATCACAAACACCAGAATGACTGCTACAACCACCACCGCAATAACCATGGTGATAATCGGATAGGTCATGGCTCCTTTAACCTTGGCTTTGAGCTTTGCCGCTTTTTCCAGGTAGTTGGAAAGACGCTTCAAGATAATGTCCAGGATACCTCCAGCCTCGCCCGCGGCCACCATATTGACAAAAAGATTATCAAAATGATTGGGGTATTTTTGTAAAGCCTCAGCAAGGGTAGAACCACCTTCAACGGAATTCTTAATATCTTTTAACATCTTTTTGAATGTTTTGTTTTCCTGCTGTGCATAAAGAATATCGAGGCACTGAATAATTGGAAGTCCGGCATCAATCATAGTGGAAAATTGGCGGCAAAACAGGATAACATCGGACTGCTTAACTTTTGGCTGAAGAAAAGCAACATTTTCAAAAAGATCTTTGGGTTTTTTCTTAATTTTTGTGGGCGAAATTCTCAGCCTGTTTAAATTTACACGAATACCTGCCTCATTCGGTGCCTCCATCTCTCCTTTTTGAACTTCACCCGTTCTGTTTTTTCCTTCCCACAAATAAACCGGCATATGCTGATTTCCTCCATTTTATTAGGTGACTGGCAATAAATAATTATTTCTTGCCAATCATCTGAGTCACTAGAAGCAGCTCATTTTTTTCAAAACATTTGCTTGAAACTCAATAACCAATTTGGAATTTATCGTAATTAGTGTAAGCACCTGAAAGGACATTAGAATTCACAAAAAGGTTACACTCAAATCAAACTATGCTAAATTGAGCAATATGCATGCCACTGTGCAGCAGTTTCTAATGTGCCTCTGTGCGAATTCACTCGCACAGCTGAGCCTCCCACATTCCCACGGTTCATTTTCAGCGCATCCGGTTATGCATGAATATTTGAAATTTCCATGAATAAAATCGATCACTTCAGAATTAATACACCTTGATAATACCCGTAATCTGTGCATAATTTCCAAAGACGATTTTTTTCCATTTTAATTTCGGGAAAAACATAACGAGCATTTTGCAAAGGAACTTGACACGTTGAATGATTCCGACCTTTATAACAAAAAAGAGCTGACTGTTATTACCACCCATGTCAACGCGGATTTTGACGCGGTGGCCTCTTTGCTGGCCGCCCAGAAATTGTACCCCGATTCGGTGGTGGTTTTTCCTGGATCCCAGGAGCAAACACTTCGGAATTTTTTCATTAATTCCATGGCCTATTTGTTCAATATGGTCGACATGAATTCCATCGATTTTTCCAAAATCAGGCGGCTGGTTCTTGTGGACACCCGACAACCCGGAAGAATCGGAAAACTGGCATCCATTGTGGATCGATCCGATTTGGAAATTCATATTTATGATCACCACCCTTCAATGCCCAACGACATCAAAGGAAACTACGAACTTATTGCTTCCACCGGAGCTACGGTAACGATTCTGACCGAAATTATTCAGAAACGACAAATTGAAATCGAACCCGACGAAGCCACCATTTTAATCTCAGGAATCTATGAGGACACAGGCTCTTTCACATTTCCTTCCACTACTGCACAGGATTTTAACGCGGCAGCAATCCTGCTGAATAAGGGAGCCAACTTAAATACCGTTTCCGATTTGATCTCGCGGGAAATCAGCCCCGAACAAGTGGGCCTCTTAAACGACATGCTTCAGGGCTCTATTCATTTCAACATCCACGGCATCGATGTGGTTGTCAGCACCGTCAATACGGATAATTATGTACCGGATTTTGCTTTCCTGGTTCATAAGATGGTCAAAATGGAAAACCTGAATGCCATTTTTGCTCTGGCTCAGATGGGAAATAAGATCTACATTGTTGCCAGAAGCCGGGTTCCCGAAGTCGATGTTGGAAGCATACTGAAAAGCATCAACGGTGGAGGGCATTCTTATGCAGCCGCTGGAACCATCCGTGGCAAAACCCTGGTCCAGGCACAGCATGAACTTGTGGACCTTCTTTACAAAAAAATCAGATCCCGGCATCTGGCAGCTGATCTGATGACCTCTCCGGCTATTACCGCTACCTTTGACATCAATTGTGGAACCGCTCATGACCTTCTAACCCGCTACAATATCAATGCACTGGTGGTTATCCGGAATATCGGGGGAAAAAATCGATTGGAAGGCTATATTACGCGTCAAGTAATTGAAAAGGCATTGTATCACAAACTGGATCACGTACAAATTACGGAGTATATGACCACTGATGTCCAATACGTTACTCCTGAAGCAGACATTCTGGAAATTCAGGAAAAGATAATTGAAAACAAACAAAGGGTTCTTCCTGTATTGGATAATGGCAATATCTGCGGAGTCATTACCCGCACGGATCTTCTCAATCACCTGGTGAGAAAATCTCAATTGACTGCTGAAAATATGCCGAATCCCATCAAAAACGATATTCGCGCCCGAACACGGAATGTAAAAAAATTTCTTCAGGAACGACATTCCCCCCGTATCTTAAACATTTTGAAGGGTATCGGGGAAACTGCCGGTGAGATGCAGGTCAATGCTTATGTCATTGGGGGATTTGTGAGAGATCTGTTTCTCTACCGGTCCAATGAAGATATCGATATTGTTATCGAAGGCGAAGCTATCGCTTTTGCCAGAAAGTATGCGGAAAAGGTGGGTGCTCGTGTTCATACGTATCGAAAGTTCAGCACAGCGGTGGTGATCTTTGAAGATGGTTTCAAGGTCGATATTGCTGCAGCGCGGATGGAATATTATCGTTTCCCGGCAGATCTTCCCACTGTGGAAATGAGTTCCCTTAAACTGGACCTGTTCCGGCGGGATTTCACAATCAACACTTTGGCCATTCATTTAAACCCTGAAAATTTTGGTACACTCATCGATTTTTTTATCGGTCTCAAAGACATCAAAGAAAAAACTATCCGGGTGCTGCATAATTTGAGTTTTGTAGAAGATCCCACCAGAGTATTCAGGGCCATTCGATTTGAACAACGCTTCGATTTTTCCATCGGCAAACTTACTCAGGGTTTGATTAAAAATGCGGTCAAAATGGAATTTTTCAAACGCTTGAGCGGGCGAAGGGTTTTTAATGAAATCAGGTTGATCTTGGAGGAAGCAACCCCTGCACCGGCCATTATCCGTATGAATGATTACAATCTTCTCAAAGTGATTCACCCATCTCTTGTACTTGACAAAGAACTCATTGAGCTGCTTGAATCTGCCAAAAAAGTAATTGATTGGTTCGATCTTCTTTTTCTCGAGGAATCCTACAAACGCTGGATTGTATACTTGCTTATTTTAACCCGGCATGCAGACACAGAAATTTCCGAAGAAATCTGCAAGCGACTGGAGCTTGCGCCCAGGTATAGCAAGCTTTTTTGCAATGATCGTTTCGAGGCCGATAAATGTATACATTGGCTTGAATATAACCTTCCGGTTTCCAACAGCACCCTTTACAATCGTCTGGAAACATTCAAAACCGAACTCATCCTTTATATGATGGCTGCTTCCGGCCAGGAAAGGGTCAAAAAAGCCATCTCCCATTTTTTTACAAAATTGCGATACATTCGCACTTCTATTACAGGCGATGATCTGATAAAGATGGGCCTGGAACCCGGCCCTGTGTTTCGCAGGATTTTTGAAGCGGTTCGTGATTCCAAACTCAACGACAAGATTAAAGATCGAGAGGATGAAATTCGTTTTGTGAAAGACTTTATTCAGGATAAAAAATCAATTTGACTTGTACAAACAGGAGATTTTAAATGGTTGCAAAAAAGAGAATTCTCAGCGGAATGAGGCCGACCGGGCCACTGCATCTCGGAAACCTTCACGGCGCCCTCTTGAATTGGATTGACATGCAGGATAAATATGATTGTTTCTTTTTTATCGCCGACTGGCATGCACTCACAAGCGATTATGAAAATACGGGTAAAATTTCCGGCTTTGTCAGGGAGATGATGATAGACTGGTTAAGTGTCGGTCTGTCCCCTGAAAAAAGCACCTTGTTTGTTCAATCCCATGTCAAACAACACGCGGAGCTTTTTCTTTTGCTGTCCATGATTACCCCTGTTCCCTGGCTGGAAAGAAACCCTACCTACAAAGATCAGATTGTTCAGCTTTCCAGCAAGGATTTGTCCACATTCGGTTTTTTAGGTTATCCGGTGCTCCAGGCCGCCGATATTATCATGTACAAGGCCAATGGCGTTCCGGTAGGTATTGACCAGGTGCCTCATGTGGAGATTACCCGTGAGATTGCCCGCAGATTCAATCACCTTTATGGTAAAGTATTTCCGGAACCCGATTCTATTTTGACCCAAACACCGAAAATTCTGGGCACCGATCGCCGCAAGATGAGCAAAAGCTATAACAACGCCATATATCTGGCCGATAGCCCCGATATAATTCGAAAAACAGTAGCAACCATGATTACGGATCCCCAGCGGGCCAGAAAATCCGACCCCGGAAACCCCGAGGTTTGCAATGTATTCGAATTCCATAAAATTTATACCGATTCTCAAACCAGACAAAACATCGACAAACAGTGTCGCGGGGCGCAAATCGGCTGTGTGGAGTGTAAAAAAATCATGGCTGAAAACCTGATCAAAGCTTTGGAGCCTATCCGGGAAAAGCGCCATTATTACACAGCAAAGCCTGATCTTGTTGAAGAAATCATTGAAAGCGGAAGCAATACAGCGCGGGAAGTTGCCCGTCAAACCATGGAGCAGGTGCTCAAAGCTATCGGAATATGATTTGTTTACCATATGAATGACAATAACTATCAGGTAAAAGTAGAAAACATTTTTGAAGGACCCATGGATCTTTTGATCCACCTGATCAGAAAAAACCAGGTGGATATATATGATATTCCCGTGGCCATAATTACGGACCAGTATCTGGAATATTTAAGATGGATCAAGGCTATGAATCTGGATCTGGCCGGCGATTTTCTGTTTATGGCCTCTACATTGACCTATATCAAGTCCAGGATGCTGCTGCCTGTACATGGAAATAACGATGAAGAGGAAGAAGATCCACGGCTGGAGATCACCCGGCCGTTGCTGGAATATATCAAAATGAAATCCGCGGCAGAGCAACTCGCCAATCGTTATATACTCGGGGAATATACCTTTATCCGAAAATCCAAAGATACCGGGATTGCCCGAAAAGACCCGGAAACTTATGTGCAGATCGGCCTCTTTGAGCTTGTGGATGCATTTAAAAATCTTCTGGAGGACATTTCCACGCAACATCGTGTTGATTTTAAAGAAGAGGAAATCTCCATTAAGGATCGTATTTCTGAAATAATAGAGATACTTGAAAAAAAAGGTTCCATAACTTTTACTGAACTTTTTTTATCTCCCTACGATCGAAGCATGATTGTTGTAACATTTCTGGCGATTCTTGAGATGGTCAAAATAGCCCTGGTACGCATCGTACAAAACGTTCAAACCGGATCTATCAGACTTTTTTATATATGAACAATGACCTGAAAAACATTATCGAAAGTCTTATTTTTGTATCGGAAACCCCTCTTTCCATCGACCGCATTCGAAATGCCATTCCCCAGGTCAATACCGGTGAAATCAAATCAGCAATCGAAAACCTTATCCATGAATACGAGAACCGGAAAGGGGGGTTTGTTTTGAAAGAAGTCGCCGGAGGCTACCAGTTTAGAACCCGTCCCGAATACCATACATGGATCAAAAACCTCATTCGGCCCAACCCGGTTCGCTTAAGCAAGGCAGCCTTGGAAACCCTTGCCATCATCGCCTATAAACAACCCATCATCAGAAGCGATATCGAACACATTCGGGGTGTGGACTGCGGCGGTATTATCAGAACCCTTATGGAAAGAAAACTGGTCCGAATTTTAGGCCGTAAAGAAATTCCGGGAAGACCGCTGATTTACGCCACCACCAAATATTTCCTGGAATTTTTTGAGCTGCGGGATTTAAAAGACCTTCCAACCCCAAAAGAAATCCACGCCATGGAAACCCTCGCTGAACAACCACCTCAAAAAACCGATTCTGCCGAATTACCTTAGCCGTCAATAAATTCGGTGATGATAAATTTTAATGACTGTTTTCCAGAACAGCTGAAAAGCACTGCTGCTGGAGTGCGAAAGTTTTACTTTCGCTTGTCCGGCTGAAAGCCGGGCACGGATTGAAGCTTTTCACTCGATCATCAGGTTTTTTTGGTCATTCCTGCGAAAGCCGGGCATGAAGTGAAGTTTTTTAGCGCCATACAGGCGCCCGCTGAAACTGTCTGGAGCGCTAAAAGCTTCACTTCATGCCCGGGTCTCCGCTCCGCTGCGACCGGAATGACAGCAATTTGGAACGACTCGCCCTAAAAAAAACTGATCATTGAGTTTCAGAAAATGTTTTGGAAGTAACCTGTTTATGTGAACTCCGGTTTTTTTCAGTGCGGATTTATCGGCACAAATTAAAACCCGTTTTGGGTAGCCACATCTGTTTTTCAGTTGAACCGGTTTGCAGCCGGTCAGGCGAAAGCACAACTTTCGCACTCCGGCCTCACGGATTTTTAGTTCATTAAATGATTCCGGCGTGGGGATGGCTACCCCCTGATATCATATGGTGGGCGGTACAGGATTTGAACCTGTGACTTCTACCGTGTGAATCTGATTAACGTTTTTATTCTACTTGCTTAGTTTTATATGATTCTGTATGTAATTAATAGGTTATGATAATTTCATTGCTTCTTTTTATATGGTATTTTATGGTGTTCTTTTATGTTTTGGGTACGATTTTTTGCCCGGAAAACATTATGCCATGAGGCTTTGAACGATGTTTAAAATTTCGGGGATAGAACTGGAATATCTACCTGGATTGAGAAGCCGACATTTGGAACAACTGTTGTTCAGTATACAAGAAATATGTGTGAATTTAAATTGTCGGAGAAATATTTTCCAAAAATGCAAATTATTTTAGATTTATCCGATAACATTTGGCTTTGAAGCGGACTCGGGCAAAAAACCAGCTTGCCGGTAAGCCACGGCTTTTTATCCGAATAAAAAAAACGGCATTTCCATGATGGAAAAATGATAAAAATTAACCCAAGCCAATCAAAACGAAATCAATTCAATGATGACGATCTTGTATGTTACTGCTTCATTCATACAAAAAGAGATATTGAAAATGATTACCTGAAAAACAATCGTTCACTGATTTTAGAAAAAATCATCTTTGAGAAGAGTATAGGGAAATGCAATTGTGCTCAGAAGAATCCTAAAGGAAGGTGATGCTTAGCCGATGTTCACCAGGTGGTGGAAGAGTTAAAAAAGAAAAAAAACATATGAAAACCGGTTCATGGCAGACGCCGGAAGCGACGACTGTTTAATGAATTCGACTTTTATTCCCGGTGCCAAACAGCCGAAACGTTCAAGAAAGCTTATTCAGCTGATGCAAAAGTCACCCGTCTGATTGATAACATTAACATGGTCATTCTCGTTTATTTGAGCATGCCCCATAAAGAGAGAGAGTATGAATAAAGCAGATCAAAATAAAATTATCAATATATGTCGCAAAAATGATATTTCCATGATCGGAATTTTTGGATCCACAGCAAGAGGTGAGGCCACTGAATCAAGCGATATAGATCTTTTTGTAAAATTGTCCAAACCTAAGAGTCTTCTCTCGTTGGTAAGACTCGAACGTAATATTTCTGAGGCTCTTGGAAAAAAAGTAGACCTGCTGACGGAAGGCGCCATTAGTCCATATCTTAAAGACAGTATACTCAAGGAACTCACGGTGATTTATGAAGCGTGATGATACAGTTTATCTGAAACATATTCGTGACGCATGTGATCGTATTGATTACTATTTACAGGGGATCAGCTCAACCAATTTCGATGAAAATCCTCTTCTTCAAGACGGAGTCATTCGACAAATTGAAATCATTGGCGAGGCAATAAAGCGTGTCTCAAAAGAACTGCATTCGTCATATCCTGAGGTTCCGTGGGAGGACATTGCTGGAATGAGGGACAAATTGATACATGATTACTTTGGCGTTGACATTAATACTGTCTGGCTGACAGCAAAAGATGACGTTCCAATTTTAAAGAATCAGGTGCTGAAAATTCTTCAAGATTTAGGATCGTGATTTGCGATAGCTTTTTTGTTCAGCTGACTATGTTCCTATGCCTATGAGAAAGATTTTCAACGATTATTATCCAAAACCGAAGTATTCACAAGCCCATTTTCTTATGGATACCCATACAATTCTTTACCGATATGGAAACCAGATTCTTTGAAGTTACCAGGCTGAAACTTACCCTCTGTCCGGTCATTTGTTTCTTTAACCGTGAAGATTATCGATCCAACGCAATTTCTTTCAGGAATATCCCAAAATATCTTTACAATTCCTTTATGAATTTGATAATCCATTTTTAAGATTTTGAGCAAAGGCTCAGTTCAACCTTGTTTTATCCAGCACCCCGCTTTTTGCCCAAAATAAGCTGAAAAATTTAAAGAGCCTGAAAACCTGCTTTTACTGACAAAACTGGCAGCTTCGTGGCACTCTTCAAGATGGGAGGGCGATACGTTCCGATTCTCTGCTTCAAACTGGCCCCGCTGAGCCACCCTACAAAGTTGGCTTCTCTATTTTGGAGGACATTTCTTTTGGTGAGCTAGTCATCGATACATTCTACATTGGCCTTCCTCGGAATTGGAGACTTGGCGGTTCATGTCTGGTGACGAGTTGGGGCCTGGGCTTGCGATTCCTTCCCACATGCTTGACAACTTCATCGCAACTGCCCTCCCTTCTATGGAATCCCTACTGCCCGAACAACAAGCATTGATTCGGTTGGCTACAATGTACATTAACCTCTCCGAAAGGCCATACCTGGATACTCGTTTACTCGCAATCATGCAGGCGTGGGAATTCCTCTCAATGGCCTGGGTTGAGAAGCCTACCCTTCCGGCGGATCTGCTATGCCTTCGATCACGAGTTAAAAGGCTTCTTAGGGATTGGAGACAAGATCATTCCTCTAGTGATCCAGATGGCTTTTGGGGCAGTCGACTTGTATCGGCCCTGGATTGGCACGGCCTCCAGCAGCAAGTGGAGGAATTCGCATCAATGTGGAACATCGATCTACGGAGGCTTGGAGTCGACCTGACTCTATTGAGGCGCGTTCGTGATAGTGTAGCTCATACGGGTAGGTTGCCAGAAGCTCCATCGGTGGATGCGGAGAGCCGATTCAACCTCCTTCGAAATGCGCGGCACGCCTTGCGCCTCGTCCTACTCCAACTCCTTGGTTATCGCAATCTCGTGGTGGTAAACGAAAATGGGTGGAAGGCGACAAAGAGGATGGAAGAAGCTCTCTCAGGAAAATATGGTGCTGTATAAACCCATAATGATTGAACAGACCTGCCAGGAAAGCGTGACAAATTAACCCTGAGGCTGATGGCAGGTTGGATTTGATCCATCGCATCAACTCGGACTGGCAATTACGCTGCGGTCCATTTCTATCCGGTTATGCGGGGCGTTAGATGAGGATGAGAATATGTTCAGGTGCAGTAACATCGGCAACAATATCAAAAGGTGATACTTCTGAGGTAACCACTTTTCTGGCGGTGGCATCCAGCAGTGCATCAACGGCCGACTGGTCCAACCCGCGGCGAAGTTTTGCAAGGGCAATGTTTACCGATGGATCAAGGCTGGCGTAATATCTGCCTTGATTGAATCTCAGGTAAAAAGCGCTGCTGTTTATTTCTCTGAGCGCTTCGG
>SKZT01000241.1 GCA_007127235.1 Desulfobacteraceae bacterium | reverse complement strand
GTTTAAAACACCCAAATAAGTCTGCCGCAACCGAAAAGTAGAATCAGGAAAAAGCGTCAGGACAATACGCTGACCTGCGCAGTCAGCACAGGGAATCTTCCCGGAATATGTCACAGTCTCACTGTCCGGCAATAGCCGTTTGTTTTGCATAAGCGCGGGGTTTGCTCCGCAGGATATAAGAAAAATAACCGCAACCCAGATAAAAGGCTTGTGCATCCAAAATCTCGTTGCCTTTTTTTCTATCATCATTAGATTCTTTCTTTCCTCAAGGATAATCAGCGAAGAAGGCGTTTGTCGAATGCGTATGGGTAACTTGAATCACCAAGACCTCAAGAAATAAATATGTTGTCCCTTGGGAGTTATGATTCCTGGGTACGGGTTCTTGTAACCGTGCCGTAAGCCACATAGACCGTATCAAACGCCCCTGAATTTATTTCAAGATCGGAGACAAATTCCGCCAATATATTCCAGGGTTTTGCCAACCCTGTATGCACCGTATGGTAGAGCTGATCAATTTGAAAAATAAGACAGTTCATGGGAAAGTTCCACCAGGGTGCCAATTTGATCCCGCATGCAGCCACACGGGTAAGCTCGGTTGCGTGTTGAAAAAGGTTGCGAAGGGCAACCGGTGATTGAAGAGCATCATGTGCAAAACTGAACAGAAAGGCATTTGCAGTGCCGGAAAATTGTGCTTCTTCTGCAGGAGAGTTGATTAGGGTCACATTTCTCCACTGGTTTGCAGCAACGCGCAAATGGGCCTGCTGAAGCATCTCGGCGCTCAGATCGATTCCTATCAGGTGTCCGGAATCACCAATACATTGTTCGATAAAATTGAAATTGCCTCCTGTTCCGCAGGCAACGTCAACCACAACATCCCCGGTTTTAAGATCTAAATAAGATATGGCTTCCTGCTGAAACGGCGAGCCAAAAATCGGCGCAGCAACCCGGTCATACCACGGAGCGTGGTGACGGTAGATTTCTTTTACAAGCTTATATGAGGTCGCCATTTGTGATACCCTGAAAATCATATACATTTTTCGAGAATAGGGCAGGCAGGATCAAGATGATAAACACAAGCTGCCTAAATTGAAAGATAAAACATTTTCTGCTATTTTACGAGGTATTATAATGCACCAGTCCCAATTATTCAGGTGGTCCCATTGACGAAATGGAGTTTGCGAAAAGCCGACATCATCACGAATGCAGAAATTGTTGCATCCACGAATAACGGGTTTACCAAGAAATCGGGGTGAATATGAACCAGGCAGATTTTATCTTCGTGAGCTGGTTCCACTTTTGGCCGTTATTGAAATGATTGCAGAGCCAATAGACACTTTCATCATTGATGCCTATTGTTATTTGTCTTCAGACCTTGCATCTGGACTGGGATCATACCTTTATCGGGCAATGGATCAGCAGGCATCTGTTGTTGGTGTAGCCAAAAACCGGTTTAAAAATTCGACCCATGCTGAAAAAGTATTTCGCGGAGGCAGCAGGCGTGCTTTGTTTGTTACATCCATGGGGCTTTCACAGAAGCAAGCCGCATCGAAAATTGCCTCTATGGCCGGTTCTAATCGCATACCAAAGCTTCTCAAAGCGGTTGATCAACTGGCCCGTGCCGGCATGCTTAAATAGTGCCTGTCCGAAAACTCTTTTTCTCCCTCTTTCTTTGGAGGAGAATCGGGGTGAGGGTGAATGATATCAGGAGGTTATAACGGATTTGGGGGTGGTTGGTTAATAGATTACACTGTGGCGTAAATCTGTAGGGGCGGGTTCCAAACCCGCCCTTGTTCCGGATTCCCTGAGTTTTGCATTGTGCCACATATATTAAATTCTCTCAAAGCTCATTCAATTCATGTAACCAGGGAAAAATTGTATTACCCTGTTTCACACGCTCTGCGTGGGAATGCATACGAAAGCAGCAATAATTGAAATTGCCTCGACAGGTCCCAGGCAGACCTTTAACCTCTGCAATCGTAACTGGTATAGCAGGGACACGGTTGCGTCTCACGCAGAGCATGGGCACGAGAAAAAAATGCAAAAGCACAGCTTTTGCACTCCTTCAACAAACTACCCCTCACCCCCAAATCCGTTACAATCAGCATATATCAATTAACACAATGAAATTATTCATTGGAGAAAAAAAACGAGCTGTTTTAAATTCAAACACGATTTAAGGTTACTTGACAGTAAAAAATAGGGTAAACAAAGTATGTACCTGAAAATTTTTACTTGATATAAGGTGACTGGTTTAAAGTGAAAACAGGAAGAATAATGGCGATGCGGTTGCTTCCAATAACACCGCTGGAATGCGGTCCATTACTTGCCGCAATTGTGACGGCATTATTTCTTGCCATTTCCATAACTTTTTTAAAGGAAAAGACTGAAATCAAATGACCTCAAAAAAAGAGAAACAAAAGGCTGAAAATTGGCATTCTATGGATGTCCAAGAGGTGATAGAAAAGTTACAAACTCATATGGAGAACGGGCTGGATAAGGAAGAGGCCCAGGCAAGGCTTGAAAAAATCGGCAAAAACAGACTTCCAAAAGACAAAAAACGCAGCGCCTTGGTAAGGCTGCTGCATCAGTTTCACAATGTATTGATATATGTATTGCTTGTTGCCGCTCTTATCACAGCTTACATGGAACATTGGGTCGATACCGGTGTTATTCTGGCGGTGGTCATTGTCAATGCTTTGATTGGATTTATTCAGGAAGGCAAGGCTGAAAAAGCCCTGGAAAGTATTCAGAAAATGCTTTCATTGGAAGCCACGGTGATAAGAAATGGAGAAAAAAAGACCATTGATGCCCAGGACCTTGTCCCCGGTGACATTGTCATAGTTGAATCGGGAGATAAGGTTCC
>SKZT01000274.1 GCA_007127235.1 Desulfobacteraceae bacterium | reverse complement strand
CTATATATAAAGCAGGGGATTTACCATGAGCACACAAGAAAATAATTTGAAATCAGGAAGCAATCTAGAAAAGATCCTCAAATCAGGTCAATTTGCTTTTACCGGAGAATTGGGTCCACCGCGAGGCACCGATGCCAAAGAAGTCATTGAAAAGGCGCAATTTTTGAAAAATACCGTAGATTCGGTCAATATCACCGACAACCAGACAGCCGTGGTTCGTATGGCCAGTTGGGCAGCTTGCCTTTTGTTGATTCAGGAAGGCGTTGAGCCCAATTATCAAATGGTTTGCCGCGACCGAAACCGGCTTGCCATGCAGGCCGATATTCTTGGCGGCTATGCCCTCGGTATTCGCAATATGCTATGTCTTTCCGGCGACCACTGCCAGTTCGGCGATCATCCTGAGGCCAAAGGGGTCTTTGATATTGATTCCATGCAATTGATCGCGATGGTCAAACAGATGCGCGATGAAGGAAGATTTTTAGGGGGTGCGGAAATTCATGAACCTCCGAAAATTTTTATCGGCGCAGCCAGCAATCCTTTTGCCGATCCTTTTGAATGGAGAGTACATCGTCTGGCCAAAAAAATCGAGGCGGGCGTTGACTTTATACAAACCCAGTGTATTTACAATATGGAAAAATTCAGAAAATTTATCCATATGGCCAATGAAGAAGGTCTTACGGAAAAGGTATACATTCTGGCCGGGGTTACTCCCTTCAAAAGCGTAGGTATGGCAAAGTACATGAGCAGCAAGGTCCCGGGGATGGATGTTCCTGATGATGTTATCAAACGACTCCAGGGAGCCGGCAAGGGAAAAGTGGCCCAGGAAGGCATCAACATGGCCTGTGAACAAATCGAAGAGTTCAAATCCATGAAAGGTGTCCACGGTGTACATCTGATGGCCATCGAATGGGAACACAAGGTACCCGAAATTGCCGAACAGGCAAAAGTCCTTCCAAGACCCAAACCTGAATAACAATACCATAAGGCGACTGGCAATAAATAAACATTTGTTGCCAGCCCCCCACCCCCATAAGCATCAATCTAAGTCAACCCAGGGCGCTGCCCTGGGCTATGTATGTATAGCCCTTTCAGGGCAGGATTCGCAGGTTGCAAGGTAAAGGAGGCCTGAAAGGTCGATACATAATGCAGCCCAGGGCAGGGCCCTGGGTTGAGGCCCCAGAATATTAAGCCCTGAAAGGGCGCGACATAAAAAATAACAAAGGGCCATAAAAAGAAAAAAATTGGCACCGTCGTTGTTGAAACAATTATAGATCACAACATCATAAAATCAGTATGTTATCAATACCCACTGTGTCATGTATGTGTAAAAACCAGTTTCAAAAGGGGGGGAACGTTTGCAATAACCTTTTGTAAAATCGTTCCCACGCAAAGCATAAATACAAGAAAATCCCATAAGCATCTAATTCCAACCATCGGAATTTTTGCGTCTCACAGCCTCCTGGCACGACACTCTGAAGGCTTTCGCCTGAGCCGAATTTGGAAATTTTTCAAAAACAGCCAGGGCCAATTCAAATTTTTCCATATTCATAAGGCTTATCCCATAGCAGATATTTAAAGGTTCACTTGCTGGATAATAGCTTAATCCCCTTGCAAGAAAATCCAGCGATTTTTCATATAAACCTTTTTTCTGGCAGATAATCCCCAACCCCAGAAAAGCCCGATGATCCGGATAATACAATAAAGCCCTTTCGTAAAGCTTAAAAGCAATGTCATCGGACCGCTCGATTTCTTCGATCAGGGAATAATCTCCGTGGCTGAATGTCATTGCCAGCCGGGAAAGAAAATCCGAATGATAAACGTAAAGATCTTTTTGATCCTTAAGCCCAATTGCATCCACAAAGTCAGGAAGGCCTTTATAAAAACTGTGCCTCAACATTTTTCCAAAAGCCAGAACCTGATCTTGGGTCAAGTTTTGATCTTTTTCAAAAAAAAGAATGTCTTCTATTTTCTTTTTCCAGACATCATCGCTGATAATTTTCTGCTCTTTCCAATCTTCATAGAGCGCGGTTCCGGGAAAAATATCCAGGATATAAAAAATGGCCGCCAGAGGCTTTATCTCACGGATCAATGCAATGGTTTCTTCAATGGTTTCCCGGCTTTCCCCCGGGCAACCATAGATAAAATAAGCACGCGGTAAAATGCCGTAGGCCGTGGTCAAATCAAAAACTTTTTTGATATGTTCATTTTTAAGGGGTTTGTTTAAAAGCTTTCTGATTCTTTCAGAACCACTTTCGATTCCATAGCTGATTTGTACACATCCGGCTTTTCGCATTCGGTAAAGAATTTCCTCGTTAATATCTGCTACACGACAAATGGCTGCCCATGAAATCAGAAGTTTTCGGCGGCAAATCTCCTCACATACCTCAATTGCCAGCGCTTTTTTTAGTGCAAAAGTATCATCGGAAACATAAAAAAAGGTAACCCCTTTTTGATAAAGCCGTTCCAATTGGTCAACAAAATATTTTGCCGAATGAAACCGAACACGATGTTTCCAGAATTGAGGAGAGCCACAAAAAGTACATTTTCCGGGACAACCCCGGCTCAAAGAAACATGCTGGAAAGTAAAATAGGGGGCCGGATCAGGTAAATCATCCAGGTTTTTAATAAATTCCGATTGCCTGGAGCATACAATTTTACCCTGTTTACGGTAGGCAATACCGGAAATTGTTGGATCCACGATTTCCTCTTTTTTCTCAAGCCACCGGACAAGCTGTAAAAAGCTGTACTCTGCCTCACCAAGTACACAAAAATCGATCTCTTCAAAATTGCTCAGAAGATGCTCGAACAAAAAAGTGGCACCGATTCCTCCAAACACAATTTTCACACCGGAATTCAGTTGTCTGGCAATGCG
>SKZT01000244.1 GCA_007127235.1 Desulfobacteraceae bacterium | reverse complement strand
TGTTAGAAATAGAAAATGCGCAAAAGCGCCGTTTCGCATTGCGCTGTATGGATAAACCTTCGATTGTGAAAGTAAATGCAATTTATGTTTGAACTGCTGGATGAATGGAAATTTTTAGCCGGACTGGGTATTTTTTTGTTCGGGATGTTCATGATGGAAGAGTCGATTAAACTCTTATCCGGACGGTCTTTCAAGGTGATGATTCGCAGGTATACCGGAACAAGGATAAAAGGGCTTATGACCGGCATAATCAGTACATCGATACTGCAGAGCAGCTCTGCAGTATCATTGATGGCACTTGCATTCGTGGGAGCGGGGCTGGTTACTCTGGTCAATGCCATTGCAGTAATTATCGGGGCCAAATTGGGAACTACTATCACTGCATGGATTGTGGCGGTGTTCGGTTTCAAGTTCAAGATAGAGGCCTTTGCCATGCCCATGATTGGAATTGGCGGACTTGGCTTGATTTTTCTGGCAAAGTCTTACCGATATGTCAATATCAGCAAACTGCTGGTGGCTTTCGGTTTTCTTTTTCACGGCCTGGATTACATGAAGTCAAGCGTGGAGGATTTCGCAGTCGCATTTGATTTGTCAGCATTGCCGGACCTGGGTCTTTGGGTGTACCTTCTCGCAGGTATTTTGCTGACAGCGATCATGCAATCCAGTTCTGCCACTATAGCGGTGGTGCTTACCACACTTTTTACGGGCATCATTGATTTCAGAGCAGGAGCTTTAATGGTAATGGGGGCAAATATTGGTACAACCGTAACCATCTTGCTAGGTTCCATCGGTGGAATACCTGCAAAAAAGCAGGCAGCAGCAAGTTCTCTCATTTTTAGCACGGGTACCGCTCTGGTTGTGCTATTAATTCTTCCGGTAATATTCTGGCTGGTGCTGGATGTTTTTGCATTTGATGATAATGCTGTTCTGGGAGTGGCACTTTTTCACACTATTTTCAACGTTATCGGGGTGCTGGTTTTTTTCCCCTTAATTCCCATTATTGCGCATCATTTGGAGCGACTTTTCCCCGAAAAAAAGACTGTTGTGACACAATATATCATCAATACCACTCCGGAAGTTCCGGAAGCAGCTATCGTGGCGTTACGCAAAGAAATTTTTCACCAGATGTATTTGTCTATCAATTATATTGCCTCCAAATATCGAATCGAAGATAAACAGCAGTTCACAAAAAAAAAGAATGATAACAACCTTTGGATGAAAAGGGTTATTACATATGCTGATCTGGAAAGACTCCATGCGAAAATTTTCGCCTTTTATGCCCAGGTTCAGGCCTATGAACTTAGTGAAAGGGAAGCCATGCGAATGGAGCCGTTGATGAGAGCGAGCAGAAGCATTATGAACGCCACCAGAAATTTCTGTGAAATTTTGGATGAAATCGAAGATATCGGAAATGATGAAAAGGCCTTTTTGGTTTCAGCATATAAAAATTTTAAGGACAGATTGAAGCACTTAAAGACCGCGGTTGAAACAGTTAATGAGCAGCCGGATTTTGAAAAAAACCGAACTTTTCTACAGAATTGTTTTGAAGCTGTGGAAAAAGCCGATAAAAATTTTATTCAAACATGTTCCAGGTCTGTAACAAAGGGTATTATAGTAGAAGATGAAGTTACCCGTCTTCTGATGGCAAATCGTCTTTTTACCCAGTCAAGCCGGATGCTCGTGTTGAGCATGCAAAGTATAACCAATAATTTTATACCTCAGGAAAATATTTAGCTCAAAAAAAATGGGGAAGTATATGAAAAATCATATCTTCCCCACTTAAACATTGCTATAAGGGTATATAATATCGATAATTTTAGCGATGATTACCTATTTTGTTTCCCCCAGCCAACTCCAGGCCTGATTTAATTGAGATTTGTCAAAATATTCTGTTTCCAGACCACTGAACAGGCCGAAAAGTGCCACCCATGTGTTTTTAAACGCCCGGTCACCCACAACAGCCATTCGTTCTATACGGTCAGAATAAAGATGCGCAAAACTTAAGTCTTCATAAAGCGATTCAGCCGAACTTAAACTGGGATAATGCTGGATGATAACCAACAATTTAATTGATCCGTGCTTGCTTATCGATTGATCCAAAATTCGGGTGATTTTTTCCGAGTCTCTCCGGGTGATTGCTCCCGTAATTTTCAATGCTACTGTTTTTGCTGATGGTTCACCCAGGTTTTGAAACATTTGAAATGCCCTTTTCTTGGATTGTAATCAGAGCTTTTGCCTGCTATTCCACTTTTTTTTAGAATGTAGTGATTTTTCGGGTTCGCTCAGTGATAAGAGTACAGGCTTTGCTGCGGCCTGCTCCTAAAAATGCTACACCCAGTAAAAAAACCGGAATGGCAATGAACAGCCCGATGACAGGCATAAAGGCAAAACTGATAATGCCAAACAAAATGCCAATCAGCAGCAATACTATGCCGATACCGAAATTAGAAAATCTTTCCAACATGCAAGTTTTCTTATCCATAAATTAACCTCCCTGTGTTAGAGTTGGTTTTTTTTGCACTGATTTATTCCCTTTTGCTGAATTATAATATAACTTGGGTGTTAAAAGTCAAGAATACTTTTAAGTGTAACCTGTTTGTGTAAAAACACTTGTGCTCAATTGTATGCACTCAATAATAAAAGCTCTGGGTAGACTGCTTTGATATCAGCAGCTTTCCCAAAACGGAACCGCTCAATACAAGGCGTTATAGACTTTTTAGGAGATAATCGTTATTATTGAATAGTTTTCAGAATAATCTGCATTCCTTGCCTGAGTGAAAAAGGAGAAAGAAAATGAAAAAGCTCATAATCTTAACTGTTATGGTTGTTTTGTTTGCTGCTGGCTGCACCGGTACCGGCTACTATAATACCCAAAAAGG
>SKZT01000208.1 GCA_007127235.1 Desulfobacteraceae bacterium | reverse complement strand
TCAATCTTGGCAGAGGGCAGGGAGCAATCTCCACAAAAGTATCCAATAATTCTTTTACCCCGAAATTGTTGATGGCACTACCGAAAAAAACTGGAGTTTGACTCCCTTTCAGAAAATCCTGAAGGTCGAAGGGGTTGGCTGCACCCTCCAGAAGGGCCACATCCTCACGAAGTTCATCAGCCTGGTCACCCAGGACATCATCAAGCAAAGGATCAGCAAGATCCCGGATAGTTATTACATCTCCCGGCAGACTTTCACAGCCGGGCGTAAAAAGGCTAAGCTCCTTTCGATAGAGGTTGTAGGTACCCTTGAAGCGCTTGCCCATCCCGACAGGCCAGGAAAGAGGAGCACACTCGATTTGCAGGGTTTCTTCGATATTTCCCAGGATATCAAGTGCCGGCAGCCCCTCACGGTCGAGCTTGTTTACAAAAGTCAGGATGGGGGTATTGCGCATACGGCAGACCTCCATAAGCTTTCGGGTTTGGGCTTCGACACCCTTGGCACTGTCGATGACCATCACCGCACTGTCCACAGCAGTCAATACCCGGAATGTATCTTCGGAAAAATCCTGGTGGCCGGGAGTATCCAGCAGGTTGATCTCGTAATCGTGATAGTTGAACTTCATTACCGAACTGGTCACCGAGATACCACGCTCCTGTTCGATGGCCATCCAGTCGCTGGTGGCATATCGGCCGGCTTTTCGGGCCTTGACCGAGCCGGCCATGCGTATGGCACCGCCAAAAAGCAGCATTTTCTCGGTAAGGGTTGTCTTTCCGGCATCCGGATGGCTTATAATCCCAAAGGTGCGGCGGCGGGCAATTTGCTGGCTGCCTGGTTTGTCCAAAACATTGTTCATGCTTAAGTCTCTCTTAATTTACTGACGCTTTTCTCATTTTGCCAAGCCGTACTTAGCAAAAAATAACTGTGCGAAAAGCGCATAATGCGTTTATTGAAATAATCTGGAAATTAAACCGAAATGTAAAAAAATAATCCTGGTACTTTTTTCAAGGTGGTGTCAGGCAAGCGGAAATATTGTCCCTCCCAAACTTCAGCAGGGTAAATAAAGGCGTGAAAAGCATTGTATTGTAACCGTTGCATATGGAAAAAATATTCATGATGTGACTTATAAAATTTTACATGAAATATGTCAAGCCAAGGAATGCAATCTGCTCAGCAAGGAGCGCCCCACCAGGAGGAGGCTGGAACCCGGTCTTTAATGTGTATGTAAAGATCAGGGTTGGAACAGGGAGGCGGGTTTAGAACCCGCACCCCTGTATTATTACACAATCGCTCTTATTTTTAACAAATGAATTGACTTACGAAAAAATTCTGTATATAATTGGTTGAATTTGTGAAATCGTTTTTACGAAGAAATACTTTAATCAAAAACCCCGCCATTTTTTGCTCACAGGCCCATGGGATTTTTTATTAAATCCTGTGGGTTTTTTATTTCCTTCCTACGGTATGACGCAAACACAGATTTAACAAGTGACTATTGAAATTGTATGTAATTTTTCAAAAAGGATCAGGTGTATACCAACTATTTGAGAAAATATAATTGCATCATTTAATTTTTAAGCAATTACAAAAAAAGAAAGAAAAACAATGACTTTTGATGTTTATCATTTTAATTCGAAAATTAACGCCGGCATTCAGGCTTCAGGCTATTCATTACCCACACCCATTCAAAAAGAGGCGATGCCGCATATTCTATCAGGAAAAGATGTCATGGGCCTTGCTCAGACAGGAACAGGCAAAACTGCCGCATTTGTTTTACCCATGTTACAACGCCTTTTAGGTGGACCCAAAAGAAAAGGACGGGCGCTGATCATTGCCCCTACCCGGGAACTGGCCGAGCAGACACACAACGCCATCATGGAGCTGGGCCGAAAGACCGGGTTGACCAGTATGAGCATTTACGGAGGTGTTGGTATTCAACCGCAAATCAGGCGATTGCAAAAAGGTGTTGACATTGTCACTGCCTGTCCGGGTCGGCTGCTGGATCATATCAATCGGGGCACTATCCGTTTATCCAATATCGAAGTACTGGTATTGGATGAAGCAGACCAGATGTTTGATATGGGTTTTTTCCCTGATATCCGAAAAATCATAAAACGTTTGCCTGCTGAGCGGCAGAACCTGATGTTTTCTGCTACAATGCCGGAGGATATTAAACACCTTGCATCAGAAATTCTCAAAGATCCGGTTCGTATTCAGATCGGCCACAAAGTGCCTATTGCAACAGTTTCTCACACTTTCTACCCGGTTACTACGCAGTCCAAGAACACGCTTTTGCTCAGGTTGTTGAACAGAAACGGAACTGAATCCGTTCTTGTATTTACCCGAACAAAAAGACGGTCCCAAACCCTTGCCGATCATCTTGAAAGAGCCGGACACGATGCAACAGCGCTGCACGGCAATCTGTCCCAAAGCCGTCGCCAAAAAGCACTGGATGGTTTTAGAAGCGGCAGATTCAAAATTCTGGTGGCAACCGATGTGGCTGCACGGGGAATTGACGTACGGGGGATTTCCCGGGTAATCAATTATGATATGCCGGCAACCGCCGATGCATATACACACCGGATCGGACGAACCGGGCGTGCCGAAGAAACCGGCGATGCCCTCACCTTTGTGTGTGGTGAAGACAAAGGACCTTTACGTGCCATTAAACAGCTGCTTGGCAGCAAATTGAAATATGCCAAAACAGAAGGTTTCAGTGTCCCCGGGAGGGTATCGAAAGAAAGGCCGAAACAATGGCCACCCGCACCCAAAAAGAATTTTCGTCCAAGGCGTGCAAATGAAAACCGAAGACGAAGCAAAACATTTTTATAAAATGCCTTCTTTGTTTCTCCGAGATTGCTCCATTGTCTGATTTAGGCTTTCACTGCAATTGAAGCGGCATTGGCCACAATTTTCAAACAAATGGACTTGGTGGACTTGGTGGACTGTCCATCCGGTCCATCCCGTCCACCAGGTCCAAACCTTTCATGCTTTTTTTTGGCCCATTTGTTAGACTTCATCAAATAAAACAAACCTTCGATCAAGAAGCCCCGCACAAGATGGCATCACACAATATATTCCTTTTCCAAATGACTCAAAAGCCCATGAAATTCTTCATGCTTGCCAGGTCCGATGCGTTCCTTTTCCAATTTCTCAAAAGATTCAAACAACCTGATGTCTTCAGCCGGATCGAGCCTGGCATCGGCCATGGGAAACAAGACATTGTTTTCTTTATCGATATGCTGTGTCAGCAGGGATATGTAGTCTGCGGCCAGTCTTGTAAAATCTGCCGGAGCATTTTGATTCCCTGATTTATAAAGATTTACGGCTTCCTTGAGTTTTGCTACGATCTCGCGTCCTCTCTGGTGTTCGCTCAACATCACACCGATAGGGCCACCCTCACGCAAAATGCCTGTCGCTTCCAACGCCGGAAAAAGAAAGTCTTCTTCCTTGCCATGGTGGCATCTATCAACAAAAACTGAAAGAAATTCCATAATACCGTCAAGGTGAGTTGCGGAAACCTGATCACCCTGCTCCATGTTTGCGGATATGGCTTTGATAATTTTCAGCATGAGCAATATGCCTTCATGTTCGTTTTTAAGTTCATCGGTAGATTTCATTGGTACCTCCATGCTTTTATGTTTTATTTCATGTGCCCTCAGGGTTTTATACCAAATTGCTCATGTTTTTTTTCAATGGAAGCGGCCAAAACGTCCAACGCCTTAAAATCATTTTCTGCCGGTAATCCTTTGCAAAGCACAGGTTCCAGAACCTCCACTTTCAAATTGGGAATCATTCCGGCCAGGGTTTCCACAGTCTTGCCACCCCATCCATATGAGCCGATAATGGAAAGATATTTAACTTAATGTTCCAGAACCATTGGAATGGATCCGGAATGGTCCTGTTCGGCATGATGGGAAACAATAAAATCGATCTTTGAAATTCCGTCAAGCTGTTCCAGCAAAATGTCCACCATGGGTGGATCCACTGTATCCAACAAAACGGTTTTTTCACTTCCTTCAATCAAATAAGCATTGTATGAGGTGCCATCCGGAAGTGGAATCAAGGAGTCGAAAAGGCGCCTGCTCCAATCGACAGCTCCAAGCCAGTAAATATTTTCTTTAATTTGTCTTTTTTTCATGAGAATATCTCCTTTTTTCTGGTCTGCTGCCAAACATTTTACTCACCCCCCAACCCTTATTTATTTTGGTTACCTAAAGTCAAAAGTCCTCGGACGATCCTCCATTACAACATACTATATGTTGTGGGTGGTTGATTCAAGTGCATACTCCCGTTTTATTTTTTAAGATCCTTAAACTTGCACTTGAAAATCAAGAAGAGGACAGACATTATGCCAACTATTGAAAAACATGCGGAAATAAGCATGAAGCAGACCGGCAAATTTTATCGTAATGTTTATCAATGGATTGATGATTCACAGAACAAGGATGAACGCCACGTCCCTTAACCATGGAGACTTTTAAAGACATAAAAAATCTGCACTTAAGACTTACAAGCTTCCTCGGACTTCAGCGAAGCACGGTCGGATTGCTGGCCATGGCGGTCTTGTTAGGTATGGGCGAACGTATGGCCGAGCGTTTTCTGCCCATATACATTCTGGCCCTGGGCGGAGGTGTGCTGGCCATAGGCCTTTTACAGGCCATGGATAACTTTCTCTCGGCCCTCTATTCATTTCCCGGGGGATATCTCTCTGACAGGATCGGGACCAAAAAATCCCTGTTGATTTTCAATCTGGTGGCCATGGCCGGTTTTGCACTGGTGATCCTTATCCCCGCATGGCAGGCAGTGCTGGCCGGCGCAGTCCTATTCATTTCCTGGTCAGCCATCTCTCTTCCTGCCACCATGAGCCTGATATACAAGGTGCTTCCTTATAACAAGCGAACCATGGGGGTAAGCATGCACTCACTGGTCAGGCGTATCCCCATGGCCCTGGGTCCTTTGCTCGGCGGTCTGTTTATAAGCCTGTGGGGTGAGCGCGACGGGGTCCGCCTGGCATTTTGTGCAGCCCTGATCATGGCCGCAGTGGCACTGATTTTTCAGCAACTGATGATTGAAGACGACGGACGGACCAACAATGCCGTATCCGATACCTGTCATCTCACACCGGAAAAAAATCCGCTGAAATTATTCGCATTGATGAATCCATCCATGAAAGGACTGCTGGTGACCGATATTCTGATCCGTTTCTGTGAGCAGATTCCTTATGCTTTTGTGGTTGTCTGGTGCATGAAAACCATCGCCGAACCTGTCTCGGCAATCCAGTTCGGTATGCTCACCACCATCGAGATGGCCACGGCCGTTCTGGTCTATATTCCGGTGGCCTATCTGGCCGACCGCAGTTCAAAAAAACCTTTTGTGTTCATGACGTTCGTTTTTTTCACGCTGTTTCCCCTGGTACTTCTTTACAGCCATTCTTTCCAATGGCTGATTGTGGCGTTTATTCTAAGAGGCCTGAAAGAGTTCGGGGAGCCTACCCGCAAAGCCTTGATCATGGATTTATCACCCGATTCCTGCAAGGCGGGCATGTTCGGTTTGTATTATCTGATTCGGGATGTGATTGTTTCGATCGCAGCCCTTGGCGGTGCGTTCTTATGGCACATCAGCCCGGAAACAAACCTTGTTACCGCTTTTGTTTTTGGGGTTATCGGCACCGCTGGGTTTGCGGTCTTTGGCCGCGATATGGGAGTGAAAACATAGATATGGAGAGGCCCTACCCGAACCGCCACCTTTTGCTGCTGAGCTCGATAACTGCCCGTTCTGTCGCGATAGGGTGGCCAATCAAACTCCTCGGTTTCCGACCAACCTGTATCGGGAAGGGAGGATGATCCGTGGGTCATCAAAACTTTTCCCAAACCTGTTTCCCTACGGCCGATATTCAGCAGTGAGCCTTTTCGACGATGAACATTTTGTGGAGATTGGCTCTGCATCCCTTCAATCTTATGTTGACAGTTTTCTAAATTGCCGGGATTATTTGTTGTTAATTTTGTTCCATGATCCTGCGGCCATTTTCATGGCAATCACACAAAATCACCTTCCCTCTGCAGGCGGATCACTGCTTCACCCCCACTTGCAAATTCAATCCGACCGAATGCCTTCTAACTTTCAACGTTTTCTTCAGCGACGTTCAGCCGAGTATCGCCAAAAATATAATGCTCGCTTGCTCTCCGATTACCTTGAATATGAACAAAAGACCGGTGAACGCTTCATTGGTACTTCCGGCCCTTGGCAGTGGATGGCTGCGTTTGCACCCGAAGGTTTTTTTGAAATCTGGGGCATTCTTCCGGGAATATGTTCATTGCAACAAATGACCGACCAACATTGGCACTACCTGGCAGAAGGCGTTTTGAACACCCAAAAATTCTACCGCAGTCTTGGCCGTAACGGCTACAAATTTGGGTTGCTTTTTATAGAAAACGGCTCGGAGGATTTGGATCTCCGGGTTGTTCTAACAGTTCGCAGTAACTATGCTCCCTGGGTGCGTAGCGATTTTACCGGCTTTGAGGTGATGCTGGGCGATATGGCTACGTTTTCGGAACCCGAAGTAACTGCTCAACGTGCTCGAAATTTTTGGAGACAATCATGAACCTGAATCGGGGGCATATAACTGATCAATGCTGCACCAATACGTGTGAACCTGGTATTCGGGAAAATTAGTTGCTGACCTTTTTTCATGCGTCGTTCCGTGATTTCGAAAACTTCGTTTCTTAAGGCAAGTCGGACTGCAATGCGATAAGATCCGATTTTAATTCTTCCAACGATCCAACAAGTTTGCCTTTAGAGGCGACCTCGGCTTCTACGCTTCCTCCGGTGCCGCTGCGTCTCACCCTGGCTGCTTCCATGGCTCCTTTGGTAGCTGCCACGGTTTCTGTAAGGCGCTCCTTGATCCGGGATGCAAATCGCGCAAAAGAGATATTGAGGTTTTGGAGCATGGACCACCTTATATTTTCTACATTGCGACGAGCAAGCTCTTCAAGGCGCTGTTCACTGGATTTGAGCATAGGCAGTGCATCAGTATTCCATGAATTCAAAACCCAGTAAGGCTTTCTTTTAATTTCCAGCGACTCATTCTGCCGAAGTGGACGGTAAGGTACCTGAAAAAGGTCGGCAGCGGTTCGCCGGAGAGTTTCAACAAGCTGGTCCAGCCGGTCTTCATGAGGTGTCAGGCACTCCAGAAGACGAATTTTGACACGCTCGTTTAATTCTGCCTGCTCTCGTTCAAAAAACTCGGGAATAGCTTCAGCCCAGGCTTCCTGAATGATAGCCTTACTTGATTTACCATATTTTCGCACACCAGCACTGCCATTCATGATTTCTTTCAAAAACTTTTCTGCCTCCTTGCGCGCATCAGCTGATTCTTCCTCGATAAAAGTCGTTATACGCTTTTTATCCCCCTCTAAGACATCCTGAATCATCCTTCTTTCACTTGCTGCCTGCTTAAGCGTTTCCTCAAAAAGGGTTATTTTTTCTTCAAGCAATTGCTAGGAAGTTGCAAGGCCTGCAAGGCAATGCCTGCCTCCATCAGGATAGCATCAATGAAATCGATCGATCGGCGTAAGACGGCATCCATCAAAGCATTGAATTTTTCTCCGGCCAGAAACTCCACGAGAAATGATTCAAGTTGTTCCAAACCGCTGGAAGTCCAGTTTTGAAGATCTTTGTCCGTCCTGGCATCCAAACCTTTGCGGGCTGAAACACAAAAAACGGGGATTTCACCATCCCACTCGATCTGTTCGGATAAAACGCGCTTGTAAAAGGAAAGTGCCTGTTCAAGTTCACTTTCATCCAGGTAATCAATTTTGTTCATAACGAAAAAAAGTCGCGGTATTTTTTCCCGGACTTGCCTTAAAAATTCCAATTCCACCTCGGTGATAGGTGGATCGGCTGAGATCAAAAACATTGCTGAGTCGCATTGCTCCAAAAAATTAAGAGTGGCCAGTGTGTTGTGCCGATAAGTGGACCCAATACGAGGTGTATCGATCAGGACAACCCCGTTTTTCAGGATTGGAGCCGGCAGATCTATTTGCACTTCAGCGACATCCAATCTGTTTTGGGGATTTCCTTCTTCGGTAACAAATTTATTCAAATAAGCGCTTCTTTCTTCGGTGGAAACTCCGGAGAATTCGTCAGCTACTTGTCCACCCTGATACTGCACCGTGATTTTGGGCAACTCGGCATATTGGATGAAGGTGGGCGCAGCAGTCACGGGAACGACTCCCATTGGAAGAATAGGTTCACCTATCAAAGCATTAAGAAGGGTACTTTTGCCACGTTTAAACTGACCTAAAACAGCTAAATGAAACCTGCCTTCGGAATACCGGCTGTTCAACTCAGTCAGCTTAAAGCGATAGTGATCAAATTCAGTGCCAAGCTTACCAACCGTAGCCGCGGTTTGTTCAAGCAAACTTGAAAGATGCAAACGATTTCTATTTGATATTGGTGTTGATTGGGTCATCTATATCTCCCTGCTCATTGGATTCCTTAGTAGTTATTATTTTCGAGGTATCGAAAAAATTGGTAATTTGGTAATATGGTTTGTTGGTGTAGTTTAAAAAAAAACCGCCAGCAGGCACGCTATGTGATACAAACCCCTGCGTACAATGCTAACCGCAGGAGTCATCAGCCCGGCCCGGGCGGTTATTGGGGGGACTCCATCCCCTATTTTTTAAATTTGATTTAAAATTACTAAAATGAACAAATAAAGTCAAGCGGAAATTGAAAGAAGAAATAAAAGCGCAGGTTTTCTATCCTTTCAATATTTTTCTCTCTTTTTTAGTTCCTGGATGCAATATCCCTGAAAGGCTTATGGCTGCTCAGGAATAAGAGCGCAATAAAATTTCCTGGTTATAACGGATTTGGGGGTGACTCGTTGAAGGAGTGCAAAAGTTGTGCTTTTGCATTTTTTTCTCGATGCCATGCGTTGCGTGGGAACTAAGGTATAAAAATAATTCTCTGGTTACACGAATTGTATGATGTTAGAGGAGGCTTAATATATATGGCACAATGCAACCCTCGGGTAATTTGGAACGAGGGCGGGTTTGGAACCCGCCCCTACAGGTTTCCACTGTTGATATTCTATAAACACATCACACCCAAATCCGTTATAATCAGAAAATTTCCCGGGAACTGCACGACAGTATCGGAAGCTCCCTGTGCGTCATCCATTTGTCTTTGTCCATGACATTGCAGGAAAGGCCAAGACATGAGCCGCTTAAGAAAATCCTCTCATTGACCCAACACGTTATTGATGAAGTTCGAAGAATCATCCCTCTTTCAAATCGTTCAGGTGATCAGCTGTTTTCTGTAACTTTTTACTATTTTCGGGATAAACAGGGAAAAAATAAACAAGGCAATTGAAAAGATAACTTTCCAACCGAAAAGATCCCCCCACTGACCGCTGAGCCACACATCCTTTAAGGTTCCTATGAAAAAGGTAAAAATAAATGTACCCACAATAATGCCCAATGCGGTGCCAAAAAAATAATCCCAAAAGTGAACTTTTGTCAGTCCCATTCCAAAGTTCATGGGGGTGAAAGGAAAATAAACCAGACGAAGATAAAGAACCGTTGCAAAACCGTTTCGTTCAATAGCCTCATCATATTTTTTCAACCTTTCACCAATGAGTGATGCAGCAAAATCCCTTCCAAGATAACGGCCGATAAAAAAAGCCAGACTTGAACCGGCCATTGCCCCGATCCAAACGTACAAAAACCCCTGATACGGACCAAAAACAGCAGCCCCGATAGCAGTCAGAAGTGTTCCCGGAACAAAAAGACATACACCGGCAACATAAATAATTACAAATGATAAGGGCGCCCAAAAACCTGCCGATTCCAGAAAACTTTCCAAATATTCTGCCGTGAAATACTGTTTGGCCGGTGAAAAACTCACCAAAACGATGGCCAAAACGATAAACAGAACAAAAAAAGCCATTTTTATCAATGCATTGTTTTTATTCGAATCTCTGACTTGTTCAACATTGTCTTTTTCCATCATGATTTACCCAAAAATCGTTTCAGGATTCCTTTTTTCTCCGGCTCAGGCTCAGGAAGGCCGAGATGACGGCAAATAGTGGCCTCCACTTCATGCTCGGAAACATTTTCCCCTTCCACCACAATTTCCTCTCCCACCATAACCGCCGGTGCCACAGGCAGATCCAGTTCAAAATAGTCATCGGTTTGGTATTCGGCTTTAGGTTTTGAAATAACTTCAATATCAACAGGATATTTTTCGCCCAACCTGGGCATCATTTTTTTAAAATTTTTTCAAGGCTTGCCGTTGGGTTCATTAAGAAAAAATCGTATTTTCAACATCATCATCTCCTTGTTATTATTATGAAGTTCTGAGGTCAATCATGCGTGTTAAAAATTGATCCGGCGGAAGAAAATCCACGAGCCGAAGGTCGACTCGCTCATTTCCCTCTGCATCAATAAACACGATGGTGGGTACACCCCTTACATCATATTTTTGAAGCAAGCGCTCTTTTTCCGGGTTGCCTCTGGTTACATCTATTTTAATCATTACAAAATATTCTTCAGCCTGCTGCACCACATGCGTGTGATGAAATGTCACATTTTCGAGTTCCCGGCATGGGGCGCACCAGTCGGCATAAAAATCGATAATTACCGGTTTTTTTTCTTCTATAGCCTGCTGTAAAATATTTTCCGAATAAGGCTGCCAGTTGATTCCCGGCCCTTTGAAAGCCCAGGTGCTTATCCAGAATGTGGCCAAAACCAGACAGGTTATACCGACCCCTGCCCTGATATATGGAAAAAGCCGGAAGCCTTCCCGGTTTTTGTCGATCCACCCAAGATGCAAACCGGCCATGAAGGCAACAACAGCAGGAAGCAACACTTTCACGGATTCAGGCAAAACGGGTCGCAGAAAATAAACCGCCATACCCACCAGGATCCATCCCATGAGTTTTCGTATCCATATCATCCACCCCCCTGCTCTGGGAAGCCTTTGCAATTGGCCGGAAAAC
>SKZT01000081.1 GCA_007127235.1 Desulfobacteraceae bacterium | reverse complement strand
CTGGCGGCTGTTTTATCATCATTTCTGTGTCGTCCCTTCAGGACTCCTTTAATATGAACCTTACCGGGGGTTGAAACCCCCGGCTTTAACATGTCACCCTTCCAGGGTTTTTGTTGAATTCTGCCTGTTTTTTTATTCCTCTTACTCCTTTAAGCCAAAATCACAATACTTTTGACTTATGCGGCGCTGACGCTTTACTTCGTGCCCGGGTCTCCGCTCCGCCCGGAATGACGGCAAATTGGAACATGTTGCCCTAAAAAATCTGACCACCAAACGAATTTATTAATCATAGAATAAGCATAAAATCAGCATTTTATCAGCATCCGCTGTGTCAAGTGTGTGTAAAGACCAGCCCTTTGGGGGAGGGCCGGGGTGGTGTTGAATGATATCAGGAGGTTATCTTTCCCTTCCCCAGTCCCTCCCGTAGGATGCGAGTTTTCGGACAAGCACCTAAATTACAACGGATTTGCGAGTATAAAATTTACTCAATGGTTATATGGTTGAATGCCGTCTTGGGAAATGCAATATATATTGCACAAATCTTTTAGACTTATACGTAATGGATGAAAGGAAATCAAATGAAAATTGCTCAATTTATAGCGAACGATAGAACGAGGCTTGGCATTTTTATGGGAGAGCTCTTTCAACCACTCGATTTTGATGGTGATATGATTGAATTTATAACAAAACCGGGAATACCTAAGCCGGTGGGAGAGGCTGTTTCACTGGCGGATATAAAGTTGGCACCGCCGGTGTCTCAGCCTTCAAAAATTATTGCTATCGGGCTGAATTATCTGGATCATGCTTCTGAAGGCAAAGCAGAAGTTCCCAAAACACCGCTGTTATTTGCCAAGTTTGCCAGCAGTGTTATTGGTTCCGGGGATTTTATCCGCTGGAGTGAAGGTGTTACCCAAAAAGTGGATTTTGAAGCTGAATTGGCTGTCGTAATTGGTAAAAAAATCCACAGTGTTCCGGAAAAAGAGGCCTATGAGGCTGTTTACGGCTATACGTGCGCCAATGATGTCAGTGCCAGGGATCTTCAATTTGGAGACGGCCAGTGGGTTAGGGGCAAATCATTGGATACTTTCTGTCCCATCGGCCCCTGGATCGTTACTTCCGATGAGATTGTCAATCCTCAGGGTTTGAAAATACAATCATATTTAAATGGTGAATTAATGCAAAGCAGCAACACTGCCAACATGATTTTCCCGGTTGCTTCCCTGGTCGCTTTTTTGTCACGCCATTTCACATTGTTTCCCGGAGATTTGATTTTAACCGGCACCCCCAGCGGCGTGGGTGTTTTTCGGGACCCCTCGGTTTATATGAAAGACGGAGATGAAATTGTAATCAGCATCGAGGGAATCGGAGATTTGAAAAACCGGTGCAGGGTTGAATAATTCGTGCCTGTCCGAAAACTCTCCCTCTCCCTTTGGGGGAGGGTCGGGGTGGGGGTGAATGATATCAGGTTATCTTTCCCTCCCCCAACCCCTCCCAGAGGGAGAGGAGTTTCCGGACAGGCACTAATTCATAGCTCAATGCCCGGGTTTAAGGTTGATATTTGTAAAAAAAATACTTAGATTTAGCGTTAAAGTTTTTTTCGTCATTCCATCCAAAGCCGGGCCTCCGCTTCGCTGCGCCCGGAATGACGGTTATTGGAAAGTATTGAGGAAAAAAACTGGACCATCAAATTAAATAAGGTTTAGCTGAACAAAATATTTGAGTTTTCGGAAAATTGCTCTTTATTTTTTAGCTGCGTATGTGACGCCCTTTCAGGGCTAATGAAAGCGGTTATTATCCTGGATTATTGCACATAAGCGAAACCCTCGAATAAGATAAAATTAATTCAAAAATGTTAACAAAAAAAATCCGAAAACTTAAAAAATATATCATTTAAGGAGATTAAAAAAATGGTCAAGGTGGCAAAAAAGAAAAACAGTGTTGGTTCCGGCACCTGCGGGGCAGGTAGTGGAGGCGGATTTGCATCAAAGCTGCAGGATCAGATGATTGAAAGTTCTCTTTCGAAAATCAAACACAAACTGATTGTAATGAGCGGTAAAGGGGGTGTGGGAAAAAGCAGTATTGCCGCAAATATCGCTGTGGGGCTTGCCAAAAGGGGGCATAAAGCCGGGTTGATGGATGTTGACCTTCATGGTCCGAGTATTGCCGGAATCATGGGTATTCATGAACTTCTGGAAATCACCAAGGACAAGTTTGCCATTCCACGGATGGTAGATGGGCTTAAAGTGGTTTCCATGCAGTCACTTTTGAAGGCTGAAGACCGTGACAAGGCGATCATTTGGAGAGGGCCCGCAAAAACTGGAGTGATTCGGCAGTTTATCGGTGATGTCCAATGGGGAGAACTGGATTATCTGGTTATCGATTCTCCTCCGGGAACCGGAGATGAACCCTTAAGTGTTGCGCAGAGTGTTCCGGATGCTCAGGCAATCATTGTGACCACTCCCCAGGATGTGGCACTGGCTGATGTGAGAAAATCAATTAACTTTTGCACGGTGGTCAATCTCAAGATTTTCGGGCTGGTGGAAAACATGGGGCCTTTTTCCTGTCCTTGCTGCGGAAAAACCATCGAACTGTTTAGCTGTGGGGGAGGGGAAAGAACAGCCAGGCAGGCAGGTATTCCCTTTTTAGGCACCTTACCCTTTGATCCATCGGTGGTGAAGGCTTGCGATGCGGGTACGCCCATAATTGGACAAAGCAGTGAAAGCGAGTTTTCCAAAGTACTGGAAAAAATCATCGATAACATCGAAAAAAGATTGGGTGTTTGACCTAAGTTTTGAGTAGCGTCCTGAAGAGGTAAAATGTGAAGGTTATCGCCCTGGAGGCCCGCCTTAGAAATTGTAAAAATGTGATCACTATAGGGGTCAGACCCAATTTTTCCGATTATAGCGAAGAAGAAATCCGCTGGATTCGGGAAGCGCGCAAGATTTATTATCCCACCTCTTTTTACGCTGATCTTTTTGATTCCATGGGGAAAAGGACTTTTCCAAGCTATCATACCTATAAATTTTCTCAGGATAAAATCAAGCAGACAGCCTTGTTTAATATTGTCGATATCCCGCACCCCCGCACAAGGGTTTTTTATGGCAAACGGCAGAAGCAGAAAATCGGACAATATTTTTCATACCCTTTTGTTGCAAAAATTGCGAGAGGTTCGGCCATGGGCCGGGGGGTATTTTTAATCAAGGATTTTAAGGATCTTGAGGCCTATTTATCCCTTGGCGGCCCGGCTTATATTCAGGAGTATTTGCCGATCCATAGGGATCTTCGCATGGTAGTGGTGGGAAACCGCGTGGTCCACGCTTATTGGCGGATTGCCCCTGCCGATGAATTTAAATGCAATGTGGCAGGCGGAGCTGAAATATCCTTTGAAAATATTCCTCAAGAAGCTGTAGAATTGGCACTTTTTACTGCTTCCTCATGTGGATGGGATGATGTCGGCATTGATATTTGCTATAATAGCGGAAAATATTACATACTGGAGGGTAACATGAAATACGGCAAAGAAGGTTTTCGGCGCGCAGGTATCGATTATTGGAAATTGATGGAGACACTGATTGAAAATGGTGAAATCTGATTGGAATAAACCGAAAATTGAGTATGATCCGCAACTTGATGCCATCAGGAGTGCTTTGAACCAGCGGGAGTCTGCACTGTTGTCGCCTATGGCGGCTTTCAGTGACGCATGCACAAGGCGAATGGAGGAAGAAGAACTGGTTAAAGGATACCGTCAAAGTTATTCCCTCGATGTGGACCGGATACTTCATTCACTTGCTTATACACGATATATTGATAAAACTCAGGTGTTTTATCTGATTCAAAACGATCATATCACCCATCGTATGCTCCATGTTCAGCTGGTATCAAAAATTGCCAGGACTATCGGAAGGTTTCTGGGGTTAAACGAGGATCTGATCGAGGCTGTGGCATTGGGCCACGACATTGGGCATACGCCATTCGGACATGACGGAGAGCGGATTTTGTCGCAATTGTGCCTGAAAAGCGGTATCGGTTATTTTCAGCATAATGTTCAAAGTGTTCAGTTCTTGGAACGGGTTGAGCGAAAGGGTAAAGGATGGAACCTTTGTCTTCAGGTCCTTGACGGTATTTTGTGTCATGACGGTGAAATTCATGAACAAAAGCTGAGTCCTGAGCGAGACAAAACTTTTGACACACTGGACGCCGAAATTTTAAAGAAAAAGCAAAACCCGGATACCTATCTGATTCCCATGACTCTGGAAGGGTGTGTGGTTCGCATGGCCGATACCATCAGCTATATCGGGCGTGATATCGAAGATGCCATCCGGCTGAGTCTCATCAAACGCTCCGATATTCCAAAATCCTGTGTCAGAGTGCTTGGAAACACCAATGGTTCTATTGTTTATCATTTGGTTACGGATATGATCAAACACAGTTTTAACAAACCTTATCTTGCTTTCAGCAGGGAAATTTCGGAGCAATTGCAGATACTGAAGGCGTTTAATCTGGAATTGATTTATATGAATCCGAAAATTAAGCAGCACCTGGGTACCATTAACAATCTTTTTGAGATTCTCTTTGAGAAATTTTTGGATGAATTTGAGACGCAAAATCAAAAATCGGTAATTTTCACTCATTTTTTAAAGGGCATGTCTCCGGATTATACCGATAAACATTCTGCTCCGGAAATTGTCAGAGACTTTCTGGCAGGTATGACCGATCAGTATTTCATTATGAATTGTCCTGAGCACATGAGGCCTGGAAAAAACAGTATATAACCCCGGATATTATGAAAAAATATCAGCAGCGTCACTATCGTAACCTGCTCAAAAACCATCGGCTCAATTTTTTCAGAGTGGTGGTGAAAGAAACGGATCTGGCCATATATGCCCAAAAGACTTTGGAGACCGTTGCCCGTGAACTGATATTAAAGTATCGGGGATATATTGAATCCTACATTGAAACATATCCTGAATTTGCCGCCACGTTATTGCCCTGGCCCCTGCTTGAACCTGCACCGGAAATTGTTCGGAATATGGTTTGGGCCGGGCATCAGGCAGGTGTTGGACCCATGGCCGCCGTTGCCGGAGCCGTTGCCGAGCATGTTGGACAGGGGCTTTTGAAGTATTCACCGGAAGTGATTGTAGAAAACGGGGGGGATGTTTTTTTAAAAATTCAGGGCTCTGCTACAGTTGCCATTTTTGCGGGGAAATCTCCTTTAAGTCTTCGCATAGGCATCCGGATACAACCGGAAAATAAAGCTTTTTCGGTCTGCACATCTTCCGGAACGGTGGGGCACTCCAAAAGTATGGGAAAAGCCGACGCCGTTTGTGTGGTTTCTCAATCCTGCTGTCTTGCCGATGCCATGGCCACATCCCTGGGAAATCAGGTGTCCGGAAAAAAAGATATTCAGAAAGCAATTGAGATTGGAAAACAGGCTCAAGGCGTGGAGGGCATTTTAGTGATTGTGGGAAAAAAAATAGGTGCGTGGGGAAATCTGCAAATCATAGGATTATGAGAAAAAGGTTGAGTTTTTTAGTCAAAAAGTATATTCAAATTTTATGTCAGAAATATAGATTGCCAGTTACCTTAAAGTTTCTAAAAACCATTTAAGGAAAAAACATGAAAAAAAGCAAAAAGGGAAAAATTATATTCTGGGTTGTTTTTATTATTATAGCTTTTATTCTTTTTTTTCAAAACAGGGCTTTTTTCATGCAAAAGGACCAACTGAACATAGATCTTTATGTTTATGATTACAGCACTTCCTCTTATCCTCTTGTTATTTTTGTTGTCGCTTCTTTTCTTGTCGGTTTTCTTATCGCTTTTTTATTTGGTCTGATTGAAAAACATCGTGCTAAAAAAACTATCAAGGAACTCAACGCAAAGCTTGAACAACGAGATGATTTGTTGGACTCTCTCAGAAATGAAGTGGATACATGGAGGAAAAAAGAGCGGGGCAGCGGACAATCGGAACCTGAAGTCCCCCGTGAAAAAGAAAATGATTCCACTGCAGAACCGGTAACCGAAAAAAGCAAAAGTTGATAGCAAATTCATTGCTGAACCCTACCCATGCCTGCTGAAAAAATGACTCCCATGATCGAGCAGTATTTGACCATCAAGGGCGAATACAGTGATTCGATTTTGTTTTACAGAATGGGAGATTTTTATGAGATGTTTTACGAGGATGCTCAGGTAGCTTCCAGAGTTCTTGAAATCACACTCACATGCAGAAATAAGAACGATAAAAATCCTGTCCCCATGTGCGGTGTTCCCGCAAAAGCTGCCAAAAGCTACCTGGCTAAGCTTATAAGCCATGGTTATAAAGTGGCTATCTGTGATCAGGTGGAAGATCCTTCCCAATCCAAGGGATTGGTCAAGCGGGATGTGGTACGGGTGGTTACCCCTGGAATGTTGATAGAAGATGAACTTCTTGATTGCACCACCAACAATTTCATTCTCGCAATCAGCTACCATCCAAAAGTAATAGGTATATCCTACCTGGATCTTTCCACAGGAACCTTCAAAGTATGCGAGTCTGAAGACATATTGCAGGTCATTGATGAAATATTGAGGGTCAATCCCAGTGAAGTGCTCCTGGCTGAATCCGTCAAGGATGAACCCTGGGTGCTTCAAGTGACCGGTACCATACCCATGGTTTCTGTCTCATATCTGTCTGACAGGGCGTTTGAGCATGGAAGAGCAAGGGAACGTCTCTTGGAACAGTTCCATACGGTTTCCCTGGAGGGTTTCGGTTGTGAGGCAATGAGAGCCGGATTGAGTGCTGCCGGAGCGGTTATTTTTTATGTTCGACAGACCCAAAAGCAGCATATGCCCCACCTGGTCGGTATCGAACCGTACAGGCTGAGTCAGTTTCTGGTTGTAGACGACCTGAGTTGCCGGAATTTGGAGCTGGTTCAAAACATCCGCTATGGAAACCGGCAGGGAACCTTGCTGGAAGTCTTGGACAAGACTTCCACCGCCATGGGCGGAAGACTGCTGAGGCAGTGGATTCGTTACCCTCTTGTTGAAAAGGAAAAAATTCTGGCGCGGCTGGATTCTGTTACCGAGGCCAAAGAAAACAGGGATATCCGGCAAGCCATCCGGGAAACATTAAAATCGGTTTACGATCTGGAAAGGCTGGGAAGTAAACTTTCCATGGGGCAATCCAACGCACGGGATCTTACAGCCCTGAAACGTTCGATACAAAGTCTTCCGGAAATTTTTTCAAAAATTTCAAAATTTGAAACACAGCTTTTCCATTGGGATAAAAACCCCGAAAATTTATATGAACTGGCAGACTTGATAGAAAAGGCGATTCGGGAAGATGCCCCCCCTGTTGTCAATGAAGGGGGGATGATCAAGCCGGGGTATGATGAAAAGCTGGATGAACTGGTTGGCATCATTACCGATGGCAAAGGCTATTTGGCAAAAATGGAGGCTGAAGAAAAGACCGTAACCGGAATCAATTCACTAAAAGTGGGCTACAATAAAGTTTTCGGATATTATATCGAGATACCCAAAACCCATTCCAAATCGGTACCCGCCCATTATGTGAGAAAACAAACTCTGGTGAGTGCAGAGCGGTATATTACCGATGAGCTTAAAACTTTTGAACAGAAAGTTCTGGGAGCCGAAGAACAGCGGGAATCCCTGGAATATGAACTTTTTAATGGTGTACGCAAGCAAGTCGTTAAGCGAAATGAACTAATTCAGCAGGTTGCGCAGTTTCTGGCAGGACTGGATTGTTTGGTAACACTGGCAGAAGTTGCCGAGCAAAATGTTTATCATCGTCCCGGCCTTAATACTCAGGGGATTATCAGTATAGATGAGGGAAGACATCCGGTGGTCGAAAAGCTGATCACCGGCGAAAGGTTTGTACCCAACTCGATTCAAATGGATAACGAGACCGACCAGATACTGGTGATCACCGGGCCCAACATGGCGGGAAAATCCACCGTACTCAGACAGGTGGCCCTGATTGTTCTGATGACACATATGGGAAGTTTCGTGCCTGCCGAAAAAGCAAATATTTCCCTCACGGATCGGGTTTTTACCAGGGTGGGTGCTTTGGATAACCTTACTCAGGGCCAGAGCACGTTCATGGTTGAAATGCAGGAAACAGCCAATATTTTAAACAATGCCAGTGAAAAAAGCCTGATTATACTGGATGAAATCGGCCGGGGAACCAGTACTTTTGATGGGTTAAGTATTGCCTGGGCTGTGGCGGAATACCTTCATGATTTGAAAAATCTGGGAGTTAAAACACTATTTGCTACCCATTACCACGAATTGACCGATCTAGTGTTGACAAAGCAAAGGGTTAAAAACTACAATATCGCCGTCAAGGAGTGGAACGAGGAAATTATTTTTCTGAGAAAGCTGGTTGAAGGCGGTACCAACCGAAGCTATGGCATTCAGGTGGCCCGCCTTGCAGGAATACCGGAAAAGGTAATCCTGCGTGCTAAAGCCATCCTGAAGTGTGTGGAGGAAGGTGAAAATAACTTAAAAGGGCTGGTAGTCCGGGACAAAGAAAAAGAAAAAAAAACACCGGTTCAACTCGATATTTTCCGAAAGCCCGATCAAGAAGTGATTTCAAAAATCCAGCAGTTGAATATCAACCAGGTAACACCCCTCGAGGCGCTCAACCTTTTAAACGAGTTTAGAAACCAGTTGAAAAATCTTTCGTAAACTTAATCATATCAAAGGGTAACATGGCGCTTTACTCAAACCGGAACCCACGGAAAAAAAATGTTGGAAGATATTTTGGCATCATGATAACCTGCTGGGCTTTTTGCGCCGCCGTTGTTCTGGCTTTGCCATCTCACGGGAGTGCTTTAAGTTCAAAAGATAAATTTTTCATTGCTGAAAACTGCTACAAGTCTCTCAGAAATGATCCTTCCAGGCAAAAATACCGGGACCAATGGATGCGATGCATCGATAAGTATCAGGATGTTTTTCGAAACGATCCAATGGATCCGTGGGCACCGGCAGGACTTTATATGTCCGGGGTTCTTTATCATGAACTTTTTATGAGGTCCGGATCACCTTCCGATAAAAAAGAAGCCCTCGATACCTTCGAAAGAACCATCAAGCGCTATCCTTCGAGTAAATATAAAGAAAGAGCCTTCGATAGTCGAAAAAGCATTATAATGGGCGAGAAAAACCAGGTTTCAGAAGCAAAAGTTGTCGAAACTAAAAAAAGCTTGAAGGCCCAAACTATCAAAAAAGAGATAGATCAGAAAGATACAGATTCCCCCGTCGCCTTAGCTGCGGATTTGAACAGGGAAACCGATGTAGAAATTAAAACAGTATCACAAAAGAATTCACCGGGTGATAAAACAATTGTCAGTGGACTTCGTTACTGGTCAAACCCAAATTACACCCGGGTGGTCATTGATGCCGATAAAGACACCCATTTCGAAGGTCACCTTTTAAAACCGGATCCCAACCTTAATACACCCCGAAGGCTATATGTTGATGTGGCCAATGCAAGGTTGGGAAAAGGTATGGAACGGGTTGTGCCAATCAATGATGATCTTCTCAAAGATGCCAGGGCCGGTCAGTATACGCATGAAACAGTTCGCATAGTCGTGGATATCAAGACTTTTTCAAAGTACAAGATATTTCCGCTAAAAAATCCTTTCAGGATTGTTATAGATGTGTGGGGTACCGAGGAAAGTTCACCCGGTTTGGTGAAAAAAACGGTTGCGATACCTGAGACCAGGGATGAAAAAATGGCCCCGGGTTCTCTCACTCGCCAGTTGGCACTGGGCGTGAGCCGTATCGTTATTGATCCAGGGCATGGAGGAAGAGATTCCGGAGCCCCCGGCGCCATTAAAGGAGTTTATGAAAAACAAATAGTTCTTGAAATTGCAAAAAGATTGGCCAGGAGGATCGAAAAGGAGCTTGGATGTGAGGTTTTTCTTACCCGAAGCGATGACCGCTTTTTAACCCTGGAAGAAAGAACTGCAATTGCAAACACAAAAGAAGCGGATTTGTTTATTTCCCTGCACACCAACGCCAGCATGAACAGGAATGCTTCCGGCATTGAAACCTATTTTTTAAACCTTACCACTGATGAAGAATCTATTCGGGTGGCTGCCAGGGAAAATGCCACGTCGAGAAAAAATATCAGTGACCTTCAGGCCATCTTAAATGATCTGATGCAAAACGCAAAAATCAACGAGTCTGCAAGGCTGGCTGCATTTGTTCAAAATTCAATGGTGGCACAATTGGGCAAAAATTACGATAAGATATCGGACAAAGGGGTCAAGCAAGCGCCGTTTTATGTATTGTTAGGGGCACAGATGCCTTCCATCCTGGTCGAGGCGTCATTTATAAGCAACCCCAAAGAATGCGAGCGTCTCATGGATCCGGAATATCAGGAGCATATCAGCCGCGGTATCACAGAAGGAATACGCCATTACATAAAAAATACCGACCCGGTTTCAATAATGACTGCTGCTCCTGTAATTGAATAATAAATCAGATACTCAGATACTCTCCGGCAGAGGCAATCTTTTGGCTTTAGCTATTTATATGGAAAAATCTTTGTTAAAACACCCTTCGAAAGAAAACGATGGCATGAGTACCGATCTCGTGCTTGACGATGAGGTGGAGCAGAAGATACATGAAGATGATAATCATATACGCTGTGCCCAATGCCTCCATGCAATCACAAGGCCGGAAGAACGAATAGTCATTGACGGTGCCCATCAGCATACCTTTGCAAACCCTCATGGTATAATATTTGAGATTGGCTGTTTTCGTACTGCTGAAGGAAGCCGTTACGTGGGGCCGGCCACCGATGAATTTACGTGGTTTAAAGGCTATGCCTGGAGAATATCTGTCTGCGGCAAATGCCTTCTTCATCTTGGATGGCTCTATACAGCTGCCGGAAAAGACAGTTTCTTCGGCCTGATAACCGACCGCCTTGTTTATCAGAAGTGATGAAATTTTCATACCGGAGTGCGAAAGTTGTACTTTCGCCCAACCGGCTGCAAGCCGGTACAACCTAAAAAACAGCTATGTCAATTAGACTTTTGAAATGAAAATCCCTCAAAATGGGAATCTCTTTTTAGATG
>SKZT01000071.1 GCA_007127235.1 Desulfobacteraceae bacterium | reverse complement strand
GGGATCGAAACACTACGACGAATCAAGGAAACATCCCCGGATACCGAAGTTATTATGATAACCGGCTTTGGTGACATCAACTCTGCTGTTGACTGCATTAAACTGGGCGCTGCCGATTATGTAACCAAACCTTTCGAAAGCGAACTTTATGGGCATCGAAAAGGCGCATTCTCCGGAGCCTGGGAGACAAAAACCGGTCTTGTTGAAAAAAGCGATCAGGGAACCTTGTTTCTGGATGAAATCGGAAACATCGAGCTGGAACTTCAAAAAAAATTCTTACGATTTCTGGAAACCCGGCGTTTTCGTCGCCTGGGCGATACCAAAGAAACGCAGGTTGATACACGTATTATTCTGGCCACCAACATGGACCTTTACGATGCCATGAAAAAAAGGAGAAATTCGCAAAGATCTTCTTTATCGCATGGATGTCATCTCTATACGAATCCCGCCTTTAAGGGAACGCCCAGAAGATATTCCGGTACTGGCCAGTCATTTTCTAAAAGTACACCCGGACAAAATTTCAGGAATGAAACTTATGGATGAAACCCTGGAAATCATGCGCCAATATGCCTGGCCTGGAAACATTAGGGAATTGAAATCGGTGATCAATAAGATTCTTATCCTGTCGGATGCACTTGAAATCGGAGCCAGAGATCTTCCCTCGCATTTTCTCTCCAGTGGTAATATGTCCTCAACCAGGCCCAAAAGTCTGGAAGAACTGGAAAAGGCTCATATCATATCCGTGCTTGAAGAGACAGGGGGTAACCAGAGCAAGGCTGCTGATATTCTGGAGATTAATCGAAAAACGCTTTATAAAAAAATTCATAAACACCGCATTTTTAAATGAAGACAGAAATTAGATATTTTTCTTGACAAAAATCGCGTCACTATTTAAGATAAATTTAATTCCAAATGATTCGAGTTAAACCTGTTTGTGTGAAATCCTATTTTTCTGTAAGTGCGAATTCATTCGCACTTAAAATCCGGCACGGATTTAAAGAAAGTTCTATAGAGTCCTCCAGCAACTTTTTCCTTGTGGAAACGCTCATAGCTTCTATAATGGGCGATGGGGTTCACATTGTGCGAATGAATTCGCACCTACAATTGAACACAAGTCTTTTTACACAAACAAGTTACACTCATATGATTCTTGTCTTCTTTGGGTGATTCAGTGATAACCACTTTCGCCAGGTCTATACATGATAAATACCTTCCAACAAAAGGAGGAAACCATGGCAGAGAAACATGAAGTGTTTAAGTGTACAAAATGCGGACAAATTATTGCGATCCTGCAAGGTGGCGAGGGAACGCTGATTTGCTGTGAAGAGGAGATGATAAATGTTACGCCGGATGAAGGAAAAAAACTGATTCATGACCTTCAAAGACCCGGTGCGCCATAATTGTGATACAAGGTCCATAGGGGCTGTTCGTGCATAAGGGACGTGGCAAGAAAACAAGTTGTGGTTAGTGGATATTCCATGTCATTGACTTAAGGAATCTTCTGGTTTTAACGAATTTGGGGGTGGTTGGTTGATAGAGTACACTGTGGCTTAAAGCTGTAGGGGCGGGTTCCAAACCCGCCCCCGTTCCGGATTCCCCGAGTTTTGCATTGTGCCACATATATTAAATGCTCTCAAAGCTCATTCAATTTATGTAACCAGGGAAAAATTGTATTACCTTCTTTTCCACGCTCTGCGTGGGAATGCATATGAAAGCAGCAATAATTGAAGTTGGCTCGACAAGCCCCAGTCACCTTAACTCCGTCACTCGTAACTGGTATCGCAGAGACATGGTTGTGGCTCACGCAGCGCATGGGTACGAGAAAAATGCAAAAGCACAGCTTTTGCACTCCTTCAACAAACCACCCCTAATCCCCAAATCCTTTACCATCAGGGAATCTTTAATGGGTTGCATAAGTTCAAATCCCCCTGACCGCCTTTGCAAAAGGTGGAAACCATGAAACATCCTTTTTGCAGAGAAATATTTTTTTATTTAAGTCAATGACATTGAGTCCCACATGACCCCAAATAAAATAAACAATTATTATTTCAATGGGTTAGTGAAATATACCTGAAATTTTCTGGGGCTTTTATACCCTTTAGACCAAAAGACTGAATGATATTCAAACCCCTTATAAAACGCTGTTTTTCTTAACATGAGTTCGATATCGGGCAGTACCGCTAATCAGTTCCTATTACTGGCACAAAGCTTGCTAAAATCGTCTATAGCCTAAATTTATCAAATCTTAAGATACGAAAATAATGGGGTATCAATGGTAGATTACAAGCCGTTAAAGCGCCTTTTTGGAACCAGGAAGGAATATGACGGGTGTATCCGCAGTATCTGTGAGGAATGTTCGGTGGGATGCGGGCTTATGGCCTATGTTCAGGATGACAGAATCGTGGATGTCTCCGGGGATGAAAAGCACCCCATCAGCAGGGGACGGCTTTGTGCCAAAGGTATTGCTTTTTTTCAGGCCCTTCATCATCCTGAGCGTATCACTCTTCCGGGCAGTAGAAATCGGCTTCAGGGCTCTTTTGAAGCTTTTGACAATTGGGAAAGATGATCCTGCATTTCCATCTGATTGGCTTCCCGTCACCACCCACGTGGCACCCTGTACGGATTGGGTTAAAAGCAAATGCATACTTTTGGTTGAGGCCGATATCGCTGTAACGCATCCGGTAGCATTCCAATGGCTTGTGGATGCCCAAAAAAACGGCACCAAAATCATTGCCTGTGATACCCGGTTTACTGCGACTTTATCCAAGGCGGATGTAGCTGTTGTTATTTCTCCCAACAGTGGAAATCTTCTGGGCGCTTGTTTAATGAAAGTACTCATTGAGGAAAGCCTGATTCATCAAGAATCGGGTGAAATCCATTTTTCAGATATGGACATTTACACAGAAGAACCTGCTATTTCTTCGGCTCCCGGCAAAATTTATCCTTACCAGACGCGCAGACAAGAGCATTGGGTACCATCAGAACAGGAATTCAAGGCATTAATCGGTTCAGGAAACTGCCTCAACGATTTTTTATCGCCCTTTAGATCCTGCGCCAGGGACATGGACCTGGTGGTTTATTATGGCGCTTTTCCCAACTTTACCCGGCAGTCGGCACACATGGTGTTTCCTGCAACACTCTGGCCTGAAAGGTATGGTGTTTGTTTTAATAACGACCGTATTCTTCAATGGGCGGAGAGGATCGTTGCCCCCAGTGATGCCTGCCGGACCGGTCTTGGTTTCTGGATGCGCCTTTCGCAGCGAATGGGCTGGGATGAATACTTTCCATGGAAAAAATCCAACGGACTTGCCGATCATGCGGCTTTTTATAACTGGCTTTTATCAAATCAACCCGAAACGGAGGGCATTTCCGTAGACCTTTTAAAGGAAAAGCCGGGAGAAATTTTCTGGCCCTATAAAAATGGTCTTTTCAGAGATAACGCCCCGTTTTTTTTGACCGAAAGCGGCAAAATGGTTCCGGCACCTGCACCTGAAAAGTCCGCGCCCTTAGCTCAAGAAGAAATTCAAAATTATCCTCTGAATTATCAGTCCACACTCATCACTTCTGTTTTCAGCGATCCTGGCCGCTGGCAGCCATGGACCCGGGAGCTTTTCGATGATAAAGCGGTGCAAATTCATCCGGATACCGCCAAAGCATTGGGGCTCGAAAACGGCGATGATATCGTCATTTTGGCAAACGGGGATGTTATGGAAGGGCGTGCCTGGCTCAGTCGGATGGTGTCGCGGAATATGGTCTGGTCCACCATGCGTCTGGGATATGACCGGGTGCTGATTTATAAAAAAGGGCAAAATCCCCAGGATGCACTCGAGATATTAAGAAAGATACTTTAATGACCCTGGAAAATAAAATCAAAAAAATGAAAACAAATGTGCTGATGATCAATTCCTCGATTAGCATTGGATGCCAAAGCTGCGAAGTGGTCTGTAAGCTTGAGCACGACATGCCGGAAGGGCCTCGGCCGGTAAAAATCATTCAGGTGGGCCCTTTTGAGGAAGACGGCAGGCTGTTCATGACATTTCAGGCAGTGACTTGCTATCACTGTGATCGTCCCCAGTGTGTGGTGGCCTGTCCCACGGGAGCCATGCAGAAACGAGAGGACGGTATCGTATTTTCCGATCCCCAACTTTGTATCGGATGCCAGACTTGTGCAGTGGCTTGCCCTTACGGAATTCCGGAACTGAATACGGCAACCGGTAAAATTGCCAAGTGTGATGGTTGTAAAGACCGTGTAGATATGAGCCTTTGGCCGGCTTGCGCACTGATTTGCCCCACAGGTGCCATGACATTCGGCTCTCCACTGCAGGTCGTGCAGGATCTTAGAACAAAAGAAGCCGTTAAATTGGCCAAAAGTCTTAAACTTTAGCTTTCATATAAAAAGGAACGGATATGCTGAGACTTACGGGGAATCCTGAAGAAAGAAACTTTTTAAAGGAAGTTATTCAAGGAAGCGGCCAGAATCTGCTGGAATGCCTTCAATGCGGTAAGTGCAGTGGCAGTTGTCCTATTACTTCCGATTCTGTGCAGGGTCCTCGCCATCTGATTGCGATGATACTATCCGGAATGAAACAGCAAAGTCTGCAAGATCCTACCTGGTGGTATTGCGTCAGTTGCGGCTCATGCGCATCCCGATGCCCGGTGGAAATCAACATGTACCAGGTGGCGACAAGCCTTTGTGAGATGGCGGAAAAAAACGGGATCAAACCTTCGGAACCCGCCATTCATTTATTTGAAGAGGTGTTTTTGAAATCAATAAGGAAAAACGGACGGGTTCAGGAGCTAAAAGCGGTCATGGAATATAACCTGAGAAGATTGTCTCCGTTTAAAGATGCGGCAAAAGGTGCAAAATTGATGCTTAAAGGTGCTATCAATCCGAAAGATATGGTTGGCCGGGCAAAAAGTGATCCTGAAATTTTAAGGATTTTCAAACGTGTTGAACAGATGAGACATGGAGAATAGTGTCATGAAGGTTAGTTACTATCCCGGATGTTCCCTTGAGGGCACTGCCAGGCCGTTTGAAGAATCAACCCGGAAAATTCTGGGTGCTTTGGATATTGATGTCGAGGAAATTCCGGCCGGGTGATCCGTGAAGCTGCATGGCAAAAAGCCGATGCCATTGTGGTTGCCTGTCAGCTTTGCCAGGCCAACCTGGACATGCGGCAGGATGAAATCGGAAAAAAAGATGGCAAACAATACAAAATTCCGGTCATTTACTTTACACAGCTTTTGGGCCTGGCTTTCGGCATGCCTGCAAAAGAACTGAAACTCAGCCATCATCTGGTCAACCCCATGCCCATGCTAACCAAAAAGGGATTTGTGTGATGAAAAAAAAGGTCGGCGTCTACATCTGTCAATGCGGAACCAACATAGCCGGTAAGGTCGATGTGGAAAAAATTGCCAAAGAACTTGGTGAAGAAAGCGATGATGTAACGGTTTGCCGTTACTATAAATATATGTGCAGTGAACCGGGCCAGAAGTTGATCCGGGATGATATTGCTGAACTGGGCCTCGATTACGTTCTGGAAGCCTCATGCTCTCCCAAAATGCACGAGCCCACCTTTCGAAACGCTGTGTCAGCGGCCGGCATGAACCCTTACATGTTTGAAATGGTCAATATCCGTGAACATTGTTCCTGGGTGTGCGAAAATAAGGAGGAAGCCACGCGGAAGGCCAAGGATCTGCTTCATGGAGGCATCAGGCGCGTGCAGCATCACACGCCCCTGGTGGGCAGCAAAAAGCCGGTCAACCCCACATCCATGGTGGTAGGTGGCGGTATTGCCGGTATTACTGCATCATTAAAAATCGCCAATGCCGGTTATAAAGTCTACCTGGTTGAAAAAGATGAAATTATCGGCGGGAGAATGGCGCAGTTTGACAAAACTTTTCCTACCCTGGACTGCGCGGGTTGTACCCTCACACCAAAAACCAGTGAAGTGGGCCGTCACCCGAATATTGAAATTCTGACAATGTACGAAGTCCGGGAAATGAGCGGTTTTGTTGGCAATTTTAAGGTAAAGGTTTTTCAGAAACCCAGATATGTCAACCTGGATAAATGCACCGGATGCGGCGACTGTCAGCAGTTCTGCCCCATCAGTTTTAAAAGTGAATTCGAGCTGGGGCTGACCACAAGACACCCTATCAGCAGAGCATTTCCCCAGGCCATTCCCAATACCTATTCCATTCTGCGGGCCGGAAAACCACCGTGCGAGGATGCTTGTCCTGCCGGGGTCAATGTGTGTGGCTATATGAATCTGGCCGGTTTGGGCAAGTTCGATGAAGCCCTTGCACTGGTGCGTGAAAGGATGCCTTTTGCCGCTGTGTGCGGAAGAATCTGTTATCATCCGTGTGAAACCGTATGCAAACGCGGCAAGATCGATGACCCCCTTTCAATCTGCTATACCAAGAGATATCTGGGTGATTACGAACTTGAAAAAGGCGAATTTAATCACCCGCCCATTGAGCAAGAGCGGAAAGAAAAGGTTGCAGTTATCGGTTCCGGGCCGGCCGGGCTGTCAGCCGCCTATTATCTGCGGCTCAGAGGATATCCGGTGACTGTCTTTGAAAAACTTCCTGTGGCCGGGGGTATGCTCGCTGTGGGTATCCCGGATTACCGGCTTCCCAGGGATATTCTTGCCGCTGAAATCCGCAATCTTACCGGAATGGGCATTGAAATAAAAACAGGCGTGACTTTTGGAAAAGATATCACTTTTGACAGCCTTAAACAGGAAGGGTACCAATCCTTTTTTATTGCCACAGGGCTGCATAAAAATACCGCATTAAGAATTGAGGGGGAAGATCTGGAAGGCGTTATACCCGGCACCGATTTGCTCAGGAAAGCCTCTTTGGATGAACCGGTTTCGTTGGGCAGGAAAGTGGTTATTGTCGGTGGCGGAAATGTAGTCATCGATTGCGCCCGTTCGGCATGGCGTCTGGGGGCTGAAGAAGTTACCGTGCTTTATCGTCGAACCTATGGTGGTCTGAAAGCGGTTGAAACGGAAGAAACCCCCATGGATAAGGAATTGACAGAGGAAGAACGCCTTCGAGCAAAGCCGATTTCCCGCCAGCAAATGCCCAGACTTTCACCGGTAAAACGAAGAGGCAATTTCGAAGAGGTGGATCTGGGATTCAGTGCGTGGGATCAAGGGACCCTGTTAAGGGAAATGCATACTGCTCAAAGGTTTGCTGCATGATCAGCGCCAAACAGCTCTCCATTTTTAAACACCACAATCCCGATGGCCAGGCCTATGTCTTTTATATTGACAACCGTGCAGGTGGAAAAGGCTACGAGGAATTTTTGCGCAGAACTATTGAAGAAGACGATGCTCAATATATCCGCGGGCGCGTCGCCAAAATTTATCAGGAAGCCGGCAAACTGGTGGTTCGTGGTGAAAACAGCCTGGTTGGAGGCATAGTTGAAATTGAAGCCGACATGGTGGTGCTGGCCACAGGTTTAACATCTCAAAAAAATGTGGGAAGTGTTGCCAGAGCATTAAACTTGTCTACGGACAAGGACGGCTTTTTTATTGAGGCTCATCCAAAACTGGGGCCCGTGGAAACGTCCATGTCCGGAATATTTCTGGCTGGCGCAGCCCAGGGTCCCAAGGATATTCCTGAATCCGTTGCTCAGGGAGGAGCTACCGGAGCGGAAGTGCTCGCTTTGTTCAGTATCGGTGAAGTGGAAGTTGAACCCACGGTGGCCGGAATAGAAGAAAAACTTTGCACCGGGTGTAAGACTTGTGTGGGTTTGTGCCCATATAATGCTATTTCTTTCAGCGAAGAAAGCAAACTGGCCATGATCAACGAGGCACTCTGCCAGGGCTGCGGCACCTGTGCGGCTGCTTGTCCCGTAGCGGCCATCCGCGTGCAGCATTATACGCCCGACCAGATCTATGCTCAGATTGAAGGTATTTTGTGCGGATAATGATTCATCAGAGGAATTTTTCAACATGAACCAGTTTGAACCGAAAATCATCGCATTCTTATGCAACTGGTGCTCTTATGTAGCTGCGGATGCGGCGGGGGTATCCAGATTTAAACAGGCACCCAATATCAGGGCTATCCGCGTATTCTGCTCAGGAATGGTAGACCCGGGTTATGTAATCAAAGCTTTTGCCAGCGGTGCCGATGCTGTTTTGGTGGCAGGGTGTCACACCGGAGACTGCCACTACATTTCCGGAAATATCAAGGCCTTGAGGCGAAGTTTTCTCCTGGATAAGCTTTTGACCGAATTGGGTGTCGAAAAAGGCCGATTTCGACTGGAATGGATTGCGGCATCAGAGTCACCCCGGTATGCGGAAGTGGTCAATGAGATCGCCAGTGAAGTAAAAAAACTGGGACCTTTTTTACCATCCCTGGCATCCCATTAAGTAGGTGCGAATTCATTCGCACAAAGGTATAAGTAAAACCGAATGCGCAAAAAAACGCTACTTTAAAAGGAGCCACCGATTGTCTAAGAAAAAAGTTGCCATATACACTGCCACGGGATGCCGGACCTGTGAAAATACTGTTTTGGACATTCATTATCAGGTCAGTGATTTGTCACGCTATTTCGACGTCCTTTTCTGGCCCTATGTGCTGGGTTCCCAACTGGAGGACCAGGACAAAATCGATGATCTGGATTTTTCATTTTATGCGGGTGCTGTTTGTACAGAAAGCGATCGCCAGGTAGCTATCCGGCTCAGGGAAAAATCAAAAATCATGGTAACCATTGGCGCTTGTGCATCCTTTGGCGGAATGCCGGGCCTGGCGGATCTTTTAGCCCGGGGAAATCCGGAAAGCTTTTCAGGGGACAATGCAGTCCGGCCGGAAAGCATTCCTTGTTTACCCGGGACAGAAGCTCAGGTATCGGCACTGTTCCAGGTTGTGGATGTGGATTATGATATTCCCGGCTGTCCACCCACCCAAAACCTGGTGTGGGCAGCCATTCAGGCTTTTTCCGGGTGGAGTGCTTCCACTTCGAATTTGTCTTGCGCCGCTTCGAGATTGCCCGAATCCATCGCCCAGGCTATCGTCTCCGGGGTACTTCCGCCCAGGAAAAGTATGTTTGCAGGAGAAAAAGCGGTTTGTGCAAGCTGTTCCAGGATAAAAGAAGAAAAGAAGTTTTCAGATGCAAAACGTTTTTATGAAAATTATGAAGCAACCGGTCGCTGCCTGCTGGAACAGGGCCTTATCTGCCAGGGGATTGCCACCCGTGAAGGATGCGGCGGAATTTGTACCGGGGCGGGACTTCCCTGCCGCGGATGTTTCGGAAAACCTCCGGCAGTCTATGATCCCGGCGCTAAAATGGTCTCGGCTATCAGTTCTACATTTGATTGCGAAAAAGCCGGGGAAATTAAAAAAATCGTCGAAAAATTCAATGACTTGACAGGTACTTTTTATCGATACAACCTGCCGTCCCAATGTGAATTGTTACGCGCATTGAGAGGAAATTTATGACACAGACCCAGATTATAGACCCTGTACGATGGCAGGATCTTCCGGCCCGGGTGATTGTCCTGAGCAATAATTCGGACTCCCGTGTTTACTACCAGGTGACTTGCCCTTTGAACATATCGGCCATGTGTCAGGGGCGTCCTGTGGAAGAAATTCCGAGAATTTTAACGATTCTTTCTTCCGCCCATCATTTGGTATCCGCAAGGGCCCTTGATAGTCTGTTCGATGTCGTACCGCCGCCACTTGCGGTAAACATGCGGGAGGCTTTACTCCAAACACAATTTCTTACAGGCCATTTAAGAAAACTCTATTTTTTACTTTCAGCTTTTGAAAGTCCTTTTCAGGATTCCGCCTCATCCCGGCGGGGAACATCTCAAATGGTTTTTTTCCAACATGGTCAAAGGCATTATGCATCACCTGGCTTTGGCTCAGGAAGCGGCCACTACTCTCGGGGGAAGAAATGCTCACCCCCTGACGGCTGTTGTGGGAGGTGTCAGCCGTTACTTGAAAAATGACAGTTATGAGCGTTTGGAAGAAATTGCCGGAATCACGGTCCAATTCCTTGAAAGCCTGGCGGCGTTTTTCAGGGAGCGTGTATGGGTAAACCCGGGGGTTATGAAAAAGTATTCGGAAATCAGCATTCAACCCATGTGCGGACTCTCGTTTGATACTTCTGATGTCGAAAGTGGTGATCATGCTCAAAAAGATGAATTCGTTGTCACAGACAAAAGCGGAAAAGAAACCATGAGGTTTTCCGTTGAAAAAGCATTGGAAAAGATCGACGTTGCTACAGAAGCCTGGAGTTACTTGCCCTTTGCCTTTTTCAGGGAAAAAGGATGGCAAGGTGTGACATCGGAGGCGGACAGCATGTTTTTTACAGGGCCATTGGCAAGGATAAATTCCTGCAAGTCCATGGACACGGAAAAAGCCGAAAAAGAGCGTATGACAATGATCGATCATCTTGGCCCATTTCCTCATTTTCATATTCTTGCAGCTTTTTGGGCCCTTATTCCAGAAGCTCTCCGGTCCGCTGAAAAGATGGCCCAGCTCTGCAGGAGAGAAAAGCTTACAGGGCCTTTTACAAGAAAAATTCCGAAAAACATGGGCAATGAAACTTTTGCCGCCCTGGAGGGACCGCAAGGTATAATTTATCATCACTATCAGGTCGATTCCAGGGGGCTTGTTGAAAATATTCGAATTTTGGATACTTCTGTGGAAAACAATGCTTTACGTTGTTTGACGGCTCAAAAGGCCCATGAAGTATCCATTGCCGATAAGGATAGCTGGGAAAAAACAAAAAACCGAATAGAAGCCAGTTTGCTTCCATTTTAATATTTTCCCACAAACCTTCTATGGTTTGAGAGAAGGGAGAGGAACCACATATAATGAAAACCTTGATTATCGACGCTGAAAAATGTTCAGGTTGCAGAGCCTGCGAAACATATTGCTCTTTAAAGCATGATGATGAATGTAACCCGGCCAGGGGAAGAATTCATGTGATCAAATGGGAGCAGGAGGCTGTTTTTGTACCTATCAACTGTCTCAGGTGTGAAGAACCGGCCTGTGAAATGGTCTGTCCCAAAGGGGCTACCTATCGAAACTTTATGACCGGGGCTATGGAAGTAGACCCTCATCGTTGTATCGGATGTTTAAGTTGCGTATTTGCATGCCCATTTGGTGACACATTTGTTGATCTGAACGACGGCAGAGTCCT
>SKZT01000319.1 GCA_007127235.1 Desulfobacteraceae bacterium | reverse complement strand
TAGAACGCATTGATGACCGGTTTACTGAAATGGTGGAATTAATATGTCACAGTAATGGTCGTCTCATTGTTGGCGGAATTGGCAAATCGGGAATTGTGGGGCGAAAGATTGTTGCCACCCTGAACAGCACAGGAACCAGGGCGGTTTTTTTACATCCTGTTGAAGCCATGCACGGGGATTTGGGTATTGTGAGTCAGGATGATGTGTTTCTGGCCCTTTCCAATAGCGGGGAAACGGATGAACTCAACATTCTGGTTCCGAGTATATCCCAGATCGGTTGCAAGGTGATTGCTTTTACGGGAAACCCCCGATCTACTCTGGCGAGATCCAGCGATATTGTCATTGATGTGGGGGTAAGTCGTGAGGCGTGTCCCATGGGACTGGCCCCTACTGCCAGTACCACGGCTCTTTTGGCGATGGGTGATGCGTTGGCGGTGGTGTTGCTGAAAAAAAGGCATTTTAATTCGTTGGATTTCAAGCGTATTCATCCGGGCGGCACCCTTGGACATCGCCTCTCAAGCTGTGTCAGGGATATTATGCTTGCAGGAGAGCATATTCCGGTGGTTCGGCTGGGTACATCCATGGAATCGGCAATTTTCGAAATGGATCGTCCAAACCTGGGAGTCACTTTTGTGGTGGATGACCATTTTCGGTTGTGCGGTATCATTACTGATGGTGATATCAGGCGGTTAATTGCACAGAAAAAAATGATCAATAAACTCAGCGTGGATGAAGTGATGACAAGGACACCTTTGAGTATCGCTCCGGAATCTCCCACTTACGATGCGCTCAATCTTATGGAAGAGTATCAGATTACCGTGTTGCCGGTTATCGAAAAAGATTCCACGGTTGTGGGTGTTTTGCACCTTCACGATATTCTTGGTAAAGGTGAATTCAAGTTTAACGGGCGGTAAAAAAAAGAAAAAAGCAATTTTGTTTCAAGGCTGTTTTAATTCCCTGAATTGTTTGTTTATTATACCCAATACATAAGCCTTTTTTTGCGCATCGCCGGTAGGGCCGAATGATGTTTTTCCCGTAATTCCGGGAAAGTCCACCACCTGCAACAGGGTATCCTTGAGTTGGCTGGGATTTATAATGTTTTTGAGCGTGAAAATCTCCAACAGCAAAGTGGCGGTGTCGTAAGCCACAGCTTCGACAAAACCCGGCTTATAGCCGTAAGTCATCTCAAATTTTTCCACAAAGGATCTCACCATTTGATTTTCACTTTCTGGGAAAAAACCGTCGGTCAATATGACGTTATGAGTATATCCATCGAGCATCGTAATGAATTTTTCCGAATGCCATAAATTGGTACCCAGGACATAAACACCGGAAAATCCATGGTAGACCATTTGGGGCAGTATCATGGCGGCCTTGCCGGGAATATCAGGAATGAAAATGGCAATGAATTTGGTTTCAGATGGATAGGTTGCCGAAAAAAATGGAAAATCCTGGCCATAGGCTTTATGTTCCAGGATTTTTTCGAGATGTTCCTCCGGTGTGATGCCAGGTACTGCTCGTATATGTTTCCGCAGCTTTTCCAGCGGGACTCTGAAATCCGTCATGGTTGCATCGTAAGGCTGTGCATCAAGCACTCTACCTCCTTGCGCAGCCACTTCATCGGAAAATGTATTCATATACCTGGTTCCATAATTTTCCCCAGGGTATAAAACAGCAAATTGTCCAATACCCAAGGAGTTCATCATAAAGGAAACCAGGGATTTACCCTGAATTTCCGGTGTAAGAAAATTTCTGAATACATAGTCTCCATGCTCGGTGATTTTGCCGGCGAGTGTCAGGGTGATAAGGGGTATTTCCTGAATCTGGGCTTCCCTGGCGGCTTCGGCAGCATTGACCATCGGACCGATAATGGCGGTGACATTTTCGGCAGCCATATCGGCAATGGCATCTGAATGCCGGTAATTATCAGAACCGGTGTCCCGGAGGACAACTCTTACAGAGGGTTTCTGATATTTTGAACGAAATTGTGACACTGCAAGCTCAATACCGGTCCAGGCCATTTGTCCCAGGTGTGTGTATTTTCCGCTTAATGGCAGAAGGCATCCAATGGCGTAATCTTCTATTTCGGATTGTATCTTTATGGCATCGATCAGCTTCTCTGCCTGCATACTTTGGGGGTGACCGGGAAATCTTTGAATAAAATCATTAAAAACCGCCACGGCCTCTGAGTAGTTTTCATCCTCCATCCGGTTCAAGCCCAACTGATACATTAAATAACCTTTGGGAAAAGTGTCTTCCAATTGAAGAACCAAAGACTCCAGGGCACTTGAGGGTATTTGACGGATACCGGTTTTTAATTTTTCCAGTACCATGTCCTTTTCGGATGATGACGCGATCCTGAAGGCCATGCTATATAGTTTTACGGCATTTTCAGGTTGGCCGGTCCCAAGGTGTGCATTACCGACAACCAGATATAATTGCAGGGGATAGGTTTTGGTTACAGGCCTTTTAAAAAGACGGGGGGCGAGGCTGAGGACCTCTTGATAGTTTTTCTCCGATAAATACGTATCCAGAATTTCAATTTTTGCATCTTCCACCAGAGGGCTCGATGGGTGTTTTGAAATGAGAGTCTGAAAAAAGCTGCGCGCCTCAGGGAATTTTCCCAGTTCCTTGTGGATAATCCCATTTTTCATGAGGGCCACCGGGGTTTCCGGGGCCTCCGGAAACTCATTGATTAGCGTGTTGAACAGTCGAGCAGCTTCTTGATACCTTTTGTTTTTAAAATGCTGCTCAGCTTCTTCAAAAATTGCCGGGGCCCGCTGGTAAGTAGCCGGCATTTCTCGAACCACCGGTTTGGGCATGCAGGCTGTCAGAGAAAAAACAACCAAAATGGCAATGATCAGGCATTTATAGTCCAGTTTTGGGGTCTGTTTTATCATCTCGAATCTATTCCGAAAATAAAATGCCAGGGAATTTGGTTACAGGTTTCAGGT
>SKZT01000084.1 GCA_007127235.1 Desulfobacteraceae bacterium | reverse complement strand
CCCCTTTGTTTACCACATTTATCACGGAGTGCAAAAGCTGTGCTTTTGCATTATAATTGCCTGTATGTGTAACCTCCGGTTTTTTGTAGAGGTGGATTTTTCCTCAGGATGTAAACCCGTTTCAGGTTGACACATTTGTTTTTAAGGGTAACCGGCTTGCAGCCGGGCAGGCGAAAGTACAACTTTCGCACTCCGCCTCCGGCCGTAGCTTCTCAAAAAGCTCGGGTAAAACTTCTGTATAGCGCTGAAAAGCTATAGTATAGTTTAGTAAAAAGGTGATAACAAACCTTCTTTCCCTCTCTGGAAAAGCGGGTCTTTGCACACAATTGACACTGGAAGTGGTTTTTCTCGTTTTCACTCAGGTCGTGGGAATGAGTTCACAAAAGATTATTGCAAACGTTCCCCCCTTTTCCAAAGGGGGACTTGCTGCATTATCCCTTGGGTCGATGCCTTTGGGCAGAGGCCGGAACCCGGGGTTAACCCGGTTTGAACCAGTTCCCTGAACTTTTTGAGAAGCTATGTTTTGGGTTTCATAGTCGGGTTCCCGGAAAGGAAAAACATCATGAAATCATTTCCCAGTCTGTTTATCTCTCATGGTATGCCGCTCATGGCTATTTTGCCATCGCCAACACAGAAATTTCTGAAAAATCTTGGGAAAAAGCTGGGTCGTCCAAAAGCCGTTATTTGTATTTCCGCCCACTGGGAGACTGTTGCTCCAATGCTCTCGGGTGCTGAGTTTCCTGAAACAATCCATGATTTTTATGGCTTTCCGAAACAGCTATATGAAATGTCCTATCCTGCGCCGGGTAATTCCCAGCTTGCATCCGAAATTACCGGGGCTTTTTCCCAAAATGGGATTTCATCTAAAATCGATTTTGACAAAGGCTTCGATCATGGGGCCTGGGTTCCTCTTTGTTTGATGTATCCCGAAGCTGACATCCCGGTGATACAGCTATCGATCCAGGGTGATCTTGAACCAGACCATCATTATCGTATGGGCAACGCTCTTGCCCGATTTCGGAGCGAAGGTGTTTTAATTATGGGAAGCGGTGGTGCGACCCATAATCTCGAAGACATTCACGGGCGTAAAATGCACGACGAGCCTGTCCAATATGCGGTAAATTTCGATTCCTGGTTAGAACAAATTCTTATTCAGGGAGATATCCAGTCCTTGTTGAACTTTAAAAAAGAAGGGCCCGAAGCTGAAAAAAACCATCCATATCCTTCAGAACATTTTCTTCCCCTGTTCGTTCCATTGGGTGCCTCGGGGGAAGGCAGCAGAGCAGAGCTGCTTCACAAGGAATTTATATATGGAATATTATCTCTGGCGGCATACGTTTGGCCTTAGAAATAAATTTGTAAAATTTGCCAACAAACCCGGTATCTGATATAGTGCAATTATAGAAAGTTTCAATACGAAGGTATTGACCTTTTGCTCATCGCAATTATCACCTGACTACCCTTAAATGGGAGGCATTATCATGCCCGCCGACACCACACATGATTTTTATACGATGGCGATTTATATTCTGGCAGCGTTTCTTTATTGTGCTATTCTTGTAATTATTGACAGGCTTGAATATCGCTATCACAAAAAGAAAAAAACCTTAACCGATGAAGCTTGTCTGGGGCTGTTGGCAAAAAAATATGGTATAAGTGAATACGTGATTTTTCTTGCGGCTGCACAGAAGTGGAATATTTCTGAGAAACGGGCCAGTTTAGCTTTCGGGACATACCTTAAAACCGAAGTTTTGCCCTATTATGTCCGGGATTTTGTTCGACAGCATAAATATGAGGTTGAAAATTACAAGCAACCCTATTTGCCATTCAGAAATAATCAGCCGCCTGCATGTCCCGGGTGATTCTTGCCGCTATCCACCCCGTTTTTTCATGAGATAATGGGATACCAGCCATTGCTCGCCTTTTTTCGCAGCAAACAGTTCGGCACAGGCCATGAAAAAGATGCGCCACCTTTGTAACCAGATGCCGGCGTTTTCTTTTCCGTAAGTGTCAACCATGATTTGATGCAGCTCTTTTTTTTGCATATCCAGTTTCTGCAACCATGCCTCTGTTGTCCTGGTATAATGGATACCGTTAAACCGCCAGTGGTTTTCCAAAACAAGATTTTCCTGAAAATACAGCAACAGGTCATCCGAAGGCATCATACCGCCGGTGAAAAAATAACGGCCCATCCAGTCATAGTCTCCCCTGGTTTCAAAAAAATAAGGAAGGCTGCGGTGGACAAAGATGTGCATAAAAAATTTGCCGTCATCCTCTAACCAGTCGTCCACACGAGAAAGCAGCTCTGCCCAGTTGCGCATATGTTCAAACATTTCGACGGATAAAATCCGGTCGAATTTTCCTTGGGGTTGGAAGTGGTTCATGTCGGCAGTGAACACCTTCAAATTTGTCAATTTAAGGGATCTGACCTTTGCCCGGATATAATCCCCCTGAATCCGGGAATTTGAAACCGCCACGATTTGGGAATGGGGATATTTTTGGGCCATCCAAAAAGACAACGAACCCCATCCGCAACCAAGTTCAAGAACTCTCATGCCATCGCCCAGTTGAGCCCTCTTGGAAGTCAGATCCAGCATGGCCGCTTCAGCTTCATCCAGATCATTTGTTTTTTCGGTCCAGTAACAACAACTGTACTTGAGCCTTTTTCCAAGTATTTTTTCAAAAAACGCCGAAGGAATTTCGTAATGCTGTTCATTGGGCTTGTGCGTGACAAGGGCTATGGGACTTTCACGAAGAGTGTTGATAAATCGCATTTTTGCATCTATGGCTTTTTCCATGCTTCCGGGATTTTCATCTTTTAACCGTTTTCTGTTCAGCATCCTGATGCCCAAACGAATCAATCGATCAGGAAAAATACCTTTATCGGCAAGATCAACTATCAGTTTCATGAGTCCTCCTTTTTGGGAAACCAGGGGAAAAATGCGTTTGTTCTTTT
>SKZT01000177.1 GCA_007127235.1 Desulfobacteraceae bacterium | reverse complement strand
CTGTCACCTTTAGCAAGATAAAATTTTGCCGCCAGTTCATTTGCGATGGCATGTTCATGGATAAATCCATTTTGTTTGGCCAAGCTAATGGCTTCATCATAGTAAAATATGGCATTTTTGTCTTTTTTCAAAACACGGTATAGTTCTGCTTCCACCAGAAAATATCTATGCAAGTGGTTCATGGGGGCATGTTGAGCCCATTTTTTCATCATTTTTTGGTTTATGTTTACCTTGCGCTTGATTTTAGACCGTTCAGGGGCAGAACTCGTCGCAAACAAAGCCAGCCGGGATAAGGAGGTGAAAAAGTTTATGAGGGTACCACCAAACACTCCAGGGACGCTATCCAGATTTTTTTCCGCCAATTCCCCATTTTTCACCGCATCATGGTATTGCCCGAAAAGATAAAAGAGCAGTAGTTTATTGAAATAAAGGTTGACAAGGGAAGTTCGATCATTTGCTTGCAGATGGGTGTCAAGCATATGACGCTCATCGTAAATATCGCCCGTCAAATTAAAGGCGTTTTGAGAATTGCCTTGTAAGTTGAAAACGGTTTGGCGATAAATCTCATGCATCTGATACGGAGTTTCATGTTTCAGTTGATGGAGTGCCTCGCTGTTTTTCATCATTAAGTCTTGAACCTGGAAAAGTTTTTTTCCGGAAGCAAAAGAATAAAAGGATAAAAAAAACAAGGAAAAACTTGCATATTCCAGATCTCCGGTTTCAAGGCCGGTTCGATAAGCACTCTCAAAGGGTTCAAGTGTTTCTTGAACATGAGTTTTCCAGTGATGAATAAAGGCGTGGACCATCATTGTGGTTCTGGATCTATATGCATTGGTTCCCAACTGTTGCATCAGTGTCAGCGCAAGCCTTCCAAACCTATGCCCCACATTGATGTCTCCCATAAAGCCGCAAAGCATCATGCCATAGAATGTATAAGAAACCGTAGATTCGGATGCATTCCCATATTTTAGCGAATATTGCACCATTTTCAAAACAATAAACCGGAGAAAAACAGTATCTGCAAAGTAAGCGGGGGTGTTTACGATCATCATAATTCGCATGGCGGCAAGTATGGAAGGATCTTTCATTTGAGGTAATTCAGACAACTTTTCTATCTTTTTACCGGCAATCATGAATCGAGTCCTGAAATATTTCAAAACAATATGCCTGTGATTAAGTTTTTCAGGAATCTTGACCCCTAACAGCTTCAATACATGTTTTGCAGTTGAGATGGCTTCTTTTAGCTTATACTGCGCGTGCAATGCCTGTATTTTTATTTCGAAAATTTTAACCTTATCCAAAATTTCTCTGGCATTTTTAAAAACAGCGTGAAAAATACTTTCCATCTGATCATATTGACCGGAAAGATAGGAGGCTTCCGCTGCCTCTGTAAACAAGGATAGTGTCACTTCATAATTGCTGAGCCATTTGTCATCAGGCAAAAAATCGATACCAGACTGAAAGTAGTTCAATGCACTTTGATAAGCTGCGGAAGCTTTTGCTTTTTTACCTGCTTTCAGATTCAATTGAGCCAATTCGATTCTTTTTGTGTTGGAAGAAACGAGATCAAATCCGATATTGAGGTGATTGACTATTTCAAAAATTATAAGAGGCTGCTTTTTAAGGGGGGTGGTTTCTAAAAGATATTGTCCGACCTTGAAATGGATAGCTTTACACTCTTCAGGTTCGATCATTGAATAAATGAAATCGCGAATCTTATCATGGGAAAAGCGAAAATTGTTGGAAATTTGCGCTGCACCTCGTGTACCCTCCTGTTTCATGGGAAAATAGCCACTCCCAATGGGCATCAAAATACCTTCCACAATGGGTTCCTGCAAAAGCTTCATACACTCACCAAAGGATTTATTGGACATGGCCGCTATGGTTTTTATTAAAACCTGATTTCCCACACAGGAAGCAATTTTCAATAGTTTCAGAGTCTCATTTGAAAACCTTCTGACTTTTTTGGTAAGCAAATCAACGACATTGTCAGTGATATCTATCTGTTGGATCTGTGATAAATTCCACTCCCATAGTTGATTTTCAAAATTGAATGTCAAATATTTTTCATTATAAAGTGAATTCAGAAACATGGCAGTAAAAAATGGGTTGCCCCCGGTTTTTTGCAAAACCAGTTCGGCAAGACCATGAATTTGTTCCTGAGGAGCAAAAAGTGTTTCCGATATCCACTGATGAATGTATTTGGAATCCAGGGGACGTAGATTGCGGTGACTATAATGAATGCCTTCTTTTTCAAAAGTCTCAAAAAAGCTACATAGCGCATTGCTCTGTTTGAGTTCATTGTCCCTGTAGGCCCCTATGATAAGAAGATGTCTGATTTTTTCGTCGGTAGCCAAAAGTTGTATTAACTTCAAAGATGCCGAGTCGGCCCATTGAAGGTCATCCAGAAAAATAACCAAAGGATGTTCAGGTTCACAAAAAACTTTGATAAAATTTTGAAAAACCAGGTTAAAACGGTTCTGAGTTTCTGCCGGACCAAATACCGGTATAGGAGGTTGTGGACCGATGATAATTTCCAATTCCGGGATTAAGTCGATCACAATTTGGGCATTGGGTCCAAGAGTTTTGAGCAGTTTTATTTTCCAACTTTGAAGACGCTCATCAGATTCCATGAGGAAATATTGTATGAATTCCCTCAAAGCCTCTACCAGAGCGTGATAAGGCATATCCTTCTGAAACTGATCAAATTTGCCTGAAATGAAAGATCCTTTACTGAGCGCAACCGGCCTGTGAATTTCGCGCACCAGGGATGTCTTCCCAATTCCTGAATACCCCGCAATAAAAAGCAGTTTTGTTTTGCCTTCACAGACTTCTGCAAATTCCCTGATTAAAAAATCGATTTCATCTTCCAAACCATAAAGCTTTTGAAATGGTTGCAGCTTGCCGGCAGAATCTTTTTGGGCCAAGATAAAAGGTTCGATTTTTCCAAACAATTT
>SKZT01000170.1 GCA_007127235.1 Desulfobacteraceae bacterium | reverse complement strand
TTTTTTTGTAAAAAGGAGCTGCGATCCGATCATGAAAAAAAGTGCCGGGCATTTCGTCGGTCCCAGACAGCCCTACTTTCCAGGCGTTCTTCTTGCCAATGCGCTGGTAAGCCAGCAAACGGGGGCACCGGTGGCACAAATGTATTTCGGATACGCTAGCGCTGAGCATACAGCCAATCCTTTTTAAGAAGCACGATGACCCCGTCTTTTGAAGGCACAGTCTCAAATCGATCCTGATAGCCGGACACAGCAGACAACACGCGCTCTTTTGTAACATGAAATCCTGCTGCATTCAAATTTTCTGTAAGCTTTTCAACGGTCATCATCATCATACCCCCCGAGGCTTTGAGGCATTCGACACACCTGCATGCCAGATCCCTGTTATCACCCTTTAAATCGGCTTCAGACGAAGTCTTTTTTTCCTGCAACAGCGCATCATCGATATTTTCAAAAGCTCGATAGCCTTCTTTGTGGAGCAATTCACAAACTGCATTTAAAAATTCTTCCCATGCTGCGGGCCTTGTGGAATAAAAAGAATCGGTTATGGTAATGTCCCCTTCTTTTATGGAGTAGCTGAGCAATGCCAGAGCATACCAGGAAGCAGCCTGCTGTTTATCGAAGAAAAGAAGCTTGCCGCCCATGGCTTCAAACTGCTCCCGAATTTTGTTTGTTTCCGGCCATTTGGAACTTTTGGGAAACGGACTTCGGCCATCCCGGACATAAAAAGCCTTGCCATTGGGAAATTTTTCAAAAAAGTCGAGACCCCTTTTCAAAGCAGCACTCACGGACCGGTGGTGCTCTTCGGTATCGATTATAAATACGGCGTCTGCCGCGGATTTATCAGGATAGACAATACGACACATGAAATCCACATACTTGTCTTTCTGAGTGAGGGGTTTCAAGTTTTCAATCCGGTAAGGGGCAGATGACGGCAGATTTTCAAAATACAATACCAGGGCACGCCGAAGTCTGCTTCGATCCGGCTCCAATCGGTCAATATCCGCAATGGCGCTTTCCAACTGACGTCGGTATTCTGCTTTGATTTGCTCGGCCACGGAAACCATTTCCGGAGCCATTCCTAAAATGGTGTTGAGCATTTCATTGGCTTGGGTAATAAACCGTCTTGGGCTTTGGACACCCCCCGCTTTGAAAGTTTCCAGCAGTTTTGATTCATTGAACGGAAACAATTCATCATCACCAAAAAGTGTTTTCAATCTGGAACGAATCAGCTCCACGGCTTGCTCCGGCATACAACCTTCCAGGTAAAACCGGTTGGTTTCAAGACGTGTGACCACATGCTGGTTCAATTGGCCTTTAAAGCGATCCTCCCAGGCTATTTCCCGGAAACAAGCTACCGGAAGCATGCCTTTTGCCGAGTCCACAAGAAATTCCACCATTTTGCCCAATGCGTGAACCTGTTGAGGATCTTCCAGGTTTTCCAAGCGATCAAAACAGATAACCGCAGATTCACCATATCGGGACATAATTTCACCGAAAGCCTCGATTAAATCCCTGGCATGTTGTTCCGATGCCTGCAAAGAAAGGTCGCGGGGAAAGGATATGCCGAGTAATTTCTGATCATCCGTATCAACAACGTTTCCTTTCAACCATCTCATGGCAGGTTGACTGGTGTGCCGATGGCGACATTTCAAGAGGACAGAAATAAAGTTTTCAGCAAGCCGGGGCATGGAATCTGTCAGCATAGCAGGAACTACGGATTCAAGCTGAGCAAGCATCCTTGAGTGGCGAAGCTGAGGAGCCGTAAGCAGTACCAGGGGATCTTTTCTTAACTTTTCACGAATTCTTTTCCGGCTCGAACTTTCATATTCAGCAAGAATTTTATCTAAACAGTCGGCAAAAATTTTGGCCGATAGTTTTTCTATAAAAGTCGTTGGGCTTTGAACATGAATTTTTTGACATAAATTGGCGGTAATTTCTCTGAGTAGATACCGATAGGGCTGTGAAGGATCTTCGATGGGCTGGATATAAGCAAAAGCGTAGGCATTGCTTTCGTGACGACAAAACTCCAGGATTCGTCCCAGCAGATGGGTTTTTCCCTCACCTACTTCCCCGGTTACAAGACCTGCCGCACTCAGTTCAGGATTCAATGCTTTTTGACGAATCAAACGGCAAAGTGCATCATAGGATCGTTTGTTGATGGACTCCACATGAGGATAGTTTCCGGCTCTGGGGTCTCCCACACTGGAGGAAATAAAAGGATTGATTTTTTCAAGCACATTGAGACGACGCTTTTTTTCCTCCTCGTCCATTATTTACCCCGCCAGCTGACTGAAATATGCAAAATACCCTTTTCATCCATGAATGAATCTTTGACCTGATCTTCAGTCATCACCGAGGGATCTCCTCCATGAAGCTGAATTTCATATTCTCCCCTGAGTTTTCGAATCTGTTGGTCGAAACGATCCCGGGGCCAGTTCAAATGCTGCCTGACCTGGTAAATGTATACCAGGCGTCGCCCTTTTCCAACAGTATTCAGGGCAGTTTGAAAAGTCCCGGCGTCATCGGCCGGTTGGGTCTCCTGTTTTAAAAAAGCTTCTTTTTCAGGTTCAACCGGTTCAAGGGCTTCCGCAGGTTGGAAGTGGTCGGCTAAAACCGGATCCGCAAGAAACAAAACCGGATTGTCCCCTTTGAATGTACATTTCACCTGCCCGGATACCAACAAACTGTTCAGGGTTTGTGTAAAAACATCGTTTAAAAGCGGGGTAACATTTTTCCTGAGCATCTTGAATGTCGGAAAAGATTTTGATTGCCGAAGTTTTCTTAAAATCATGATCTCTTTGGAATCAAGGCTTATGTAAACCAGGTTGCCCTTCTGGTAAATTACCGTTTTTTCGTTCAGATACGGATCAAGCCGAGCCAAGGCCTGCTTTGCCGTAAAATCCTTTGGCTTGACATTTTTTTCAAATCCGAGCTTTTGTTTTATCTCCACAGAAAACCGGGTAATCAATGCTTTAAT
>SKZT01000076.1 GCA_007127235.1 Desulfobacteraceae bacterium | reverse complement strand
TGATAAAATGGCTTTTGACCTGATTCAGAAGTTAAGAGTGTAAATTCGGGTCGAAAGGATTTTTTGGGTGGTATGGGAGATGGGTAGAAATTAGGTAAGAGTTGCAGAATGGGTGTGGGACAGGAAGAAAGAGGGCGGTATATTTTTAAAAAAAGGAAGGACAGTTGTCGGCACCCGCCCGGAGATCATTCGGCTGTCACGGGTGATGTCCGCCCTCGACAAATACATGATCCAGATAATTGTACATACGGGCCAGAATTATGATTATGAACTGAACCAGATATTTTTTGATGACCTGAAGCTTCGAAAGCCCGACTATTTTCTGGAAGCTGCCGGCAAAACCGCATGTGAAACCGTAGGTCAGGTTATTGCCCGGGTAGATGAAGTGCTGGTGAAAGAAAAACCCGATGCCCTTCTGGTTCTGGGAGACACCAATAGCTGCCTGGCAGCTTATCCGGCCAAGCGCAGAAAAATTCCCGTGTTTCACATGGAAGCCGGTAACCGCTGCTTTGATCAGCGGGTGCCCGATGTTTTGAAACGACTCAATATTTTTGAAAATGAGTATTTTGTGGTCAGCGCCCACCGGGAGGAAAATATTGATGACCCCAATCAGTTCAGCAAGCTGCTCCAGATTTTGAATGCCATTGCCGAGGCCTACAGGCTCCCGATCATTATTTCGACTCATCCCCGCACCCGAAACGTCTTGAAACCTTTCACCTTTCACCAGTCACCAATCGCCGGTTACTAAACTTCATGAAACCCCTTGGCTTTATCGTTTATGTCACATTGCAGATGAACGCCAGGTCCGTGCTGTCCGACAGCGGCACAATCAGCGAAGAAAGCTCCATCCTGAATTTTCCGGCACTCAACATTCGTAATGCTATCGGCCAGTTATTGTCAGTCCAAGCTTTAAATACTCTGTTAAAAATTTGACAAAAGTGATTGCATTGAATATATTGGATGCACAATTTTTTTTCAATGAAGGGATGAAAACCATGGCGAGTTTAACAATCCGAAATATTGATGATTCCCTTAAAGAAACCTTAAGGATGAGTGCTGCGGCGAACCAAAGATCAATGGAGGAAGAGGCCCGTCAAATCCTCAAACGATTCTTATTGCAAAAAAAATGCGCCGAGGGCATCGGGACTCGTATTGTAAAACGCTTTTCAGAGGTTGGAGGCATTGAACTTCCCCCTGTATCTCGTTCTTTGCCGCGTCAATCTTCCATCACATCGAATGATTCATCACAATGATCCTCCTCGATACAAATGTCCTTTCTGAACTTATGCGACCCCATCCCAATAACGGTGTTGTAATGGATTGATGCCCTTTCGGATGATGATGTCTGGATTAGCGCTATCACGGTGGGAGAAGTTCGCCTGGGTCTTGCCCTGCTGCCTGAGGGACGTCGCAAGCAAACCCTTATTGGACTGGCCGAAGAAATGTTCCAGGAGGAATTTTTTGAAAAATGCCTCCCATTCGACTAACAAGCCGCTGAAGTTTATGCACAGATCGTTTTGTCACGAAGTCGTCAAGGACGGCCCATTGCGGTTGAAGATGCACAAATTGCTGCAATCGCTTTAAGTGTAGACCTTGAGCTGGCAACTCGCAACGTCAAGGATTTTCTGGGCATTGAAGAGTTAAAATTGGTTAATCCAAGGGAACTTGACAGTAAGTAGCGGAATCCTATTATTTCCGGGTGGTGCCCGGGGTGTGGGATGTGGGTGTGATGGAAAAAATCACGGCAGGGCAGTAAGCAGGAGGCGAAAGACAAGAAGTTGGGAAGGGCTGAGAGATGCTAACCTTACCATATGGGATGGTAATCCTGTTGCTTTTTGCGATAAGGAGGACTTTAAATGACAATGATAGAAAATATTAAACTCGATGATCAAGTTTTTTCCGTCATTCCTGCGAAAGCAGGAATTCAGGGGGTTTCAGTGGTTTCCTGGATAGCGCTAACGCTTCACTTCGTGCCCGGGTCTCCGCTCCGCTACGCCCGGAATGACGGTTATTGAAATGTTTTTTCTGATAAAGTATTTGGTCCATGAAGGCACAGCGGGTGGTTATAAATACAGAATTGGGCACCACCAAAACCCTGGAAGGGTGACATGTTATAGCCGGTGGCTTCAGCCACCGGTCGGAAATTTATTAAAAAAAGAGTCCTGAAGGGACGGCATATAAACTCTATTGCTCCCTCTCCCGAAGGCGCGAGTCAATAGGCTATAACGGAATAAAAAAAATCGCTTTGCTTCCGAATGTTCCAACAGCACCATTAAAGAAAATAAAAAGTATACATGAAATGCCATTTTCCACGACGCAATCGCGCAGCTAAGCGACTGGACCTGGATAGTGGTAAATTCCAAGGAGCAGGCTGTAGAATTTATATGTCTGCATCACCATCTACTTACCAGCACGAGTACCTCGGCAGGTTGGATATCCCGGATTTCGATATAGGCTGGCTCCGCGGGAGAACTCAGACCTTTGACGCTCACTGTGGAGCCGATAGAATGGCTGCTATTGAAAGCCTGTCCTGCAGCAGCCTGGGCTGTATTGGCCACCACCGTAAATTTCATCCCTGGCGACCATAGTTCCGCTGATACCACAATGTCTCCGCCACGGGCGGCAGCGCCATTCGGGTTGACGATGCAGACAGCTTCCTGGTTATCCAGAATACGAGACCAAGCCACCAGTTCACCGCGCTTGGGAAAATCAAAACCGGTCCCTGGAATGCGGATCTGGCGGGGATATTGCCTGCCTACCCTCAGGATCAAATAATCAGTCCGTGCCTGACAAAGGGAGGCAATTCTTAAATAAGCAGGACTTGCAGTATCGAAGCAGTGCTTACCTGCCGTTCCGAAGGGACCAAAGCCGGGCAGCGTCGTGTCTTGATTGCTAAATTGAGTATCCAAATCATGGCTGCAATCCGCCCGAGGATGCTCAGGACCGAACATGGCCTCCCGCAGGTAGCGATCCCCGT
>SKZT01000175.1 GCA_007127235.1 Desulfobacteraceae bacterium | reverse complement strand
TCATCTGCATCATTGCCTTCCATCGCTTTTTTCAAATTCTCGATAGCAGATTCTATGTTGGATTTGGTGGAAGCATCCACTTTATCTCCGAGTTCCTTGATCGACTTTTCTGTTGCGTAAATGAGAGAATCTGCCTGGTTGCGAGCCTCGACCAATTCTTTGGTTTTTTTGTCTTCCTCGGCGTGCAATTCAGCATCTTTGACCAACTGATCGACTTCCTCCTGGGTCAGACCGCTGGAAGCGGTAATCTGTATGGAATGCTCTTTGCCGGTAGCCAGGTCCTTTGCAGAAACATTAACAATACCGTTGGCATCGATATCGAAAGTCACCTCGATTTGGGGCACGCCTCTGGGAGCAGGCGGAATTCCCACCAGTTCAAATCTTCCCAAAGTTTTGTTATGCGCGGCAATCTCCCGCTCACCCTGGAGCACATGGATTGAAACCGCAGGCTGATTGTCGGCAGCTGTGGAAAAAACCTGGCTTTTCTTGGTGGGTATTGTGGTGTTTTTTTCGATAAGTTTTGTCATAACACCACCGAGGGTTTCGATACCAAGTGACAGGGGGGTAACATCCAGCAGCAGCACATCTTTTACATCCCCTTTAAGTACTCCGCCCTGGATACCAGCACCAATAGCAACAACTTCATCAGGGTTGACTCCCTTGTGGGGTGTTTTTCCAAATATTTTCTTGACCCGCTCCTGAACCGCCGGCATCCGGGTCATACCACCCACGAGAATAACTTCATCCACATCGTTGGCACTCAAACCTGAGTCTTTAAGCGCTGTTTTGCAAGGCCCTTCCAGTTTGTCAAGAAGATCACTGACCAGAGATTCCAGCTTTGCCCTGGTAATTCGGATATTCATGTGTTTCGGGCCACTGGCGTCGGCTGTAATAAAAGGCAGGTTGACATCGGTTTCAAGAGATGCGGAAAGCTCCATCTTGGCCTTCTCTGCAGCTTCTTTCAGGCGCTGAAGAGCCATTTTGTCACTGCGGATATCAATTCCCTGGTCCTTTTTGAATTCATCGGCAAGGTAATCAATTATTCTCAGGTCAAAATCCTCTCCTCCGAGATGCGTATCCCCGTTTGTCGATTTGACTTCGAAAACACCTTCACCAATTTCCAGGATAGAAATATCAAATGTACCGCCTCCCAAGTCAAACACCGCGATTTTTTCGTCTTTTTTCTTGTCCAAACCATAAGCCAAAGAAGCCGCCGTAGGCTCATTGATGATACGAAGCACATTCAAACCCGCGATCTTGCCGGCATCCTTTGTTGCCTGACGCTGGCTGTCGTTGAAGTAAGCCGGAACGGTAATAACAGCATCGTTAACCTTTTCCCCAAGATAGTCTTCCACATAACTTCTGATATGCGCCAGAATAAAAGAAGAAACTTCCGCAGGGCTATAATGCTTATCTCTGACTTTAATTCTCACATCACCATTGGCGGCCTCTTCGATAGTATAAGGCAGAATTTTTTTATCTTTCTGAATCTCCGAAGAGCTAAATCTTCGCCCGATAAGTCTTTTAACCGCGAAAATCGTGTTTTCAGGGTTGGTAATTGCCTGTCTTTTTGCAATTTGTCCAACCAGCCGTTTACCATCCTCCGTAACAGCCACAATCGACGGAGTAGTCCTTCCACCTTCTGCATTGGTGATAATCTTGGCTTCTCCTCCCTCCATAACAGAAGCACATGAGTTGGTGGTTCCCAAGTCAATTCCAATTACTTTTCCCATATTTTCCTCCTTAACCTTCATCCTTGAATAATTCTTTAAACGGGATTTTATATCCCTTGATTTTTATTGGTTTCATCTTTTTCTTCAGTTTTAACATCCGAGGGGTTTTTTCCCACAACTACCATTGCAGGTCTCAAGAGGCGATCGTGAATGGTGTATCCTTTCTGTAATTCTTTTAGAACAGTATTGTCAGGATACTTGTCTGTCTGTTCTTGCATCATGGCCTGATGAAAAGCGGGATCGAAATCTTCACCGATGGATTCGAAGCCCTTGACACCGTACCTTTCAAGTATTCTTAAAACATCTTTCAGGGTAATCTCAACTCCTTCCATCAATTTTTTCTTGTTACCTTCATCCTGTGCACCCGATTCAATAGCCCTTTGCAAGTTATCCACCACCGAGAGCATTTCTTTGAGTATATTTTCATTTGCAAACTTTCTAAGATCGCTCATTTCCCGTGAAGTTCGCTTCTTGTAATTTTCCAAATCCGCCGTTGCTCTTAGGAAACGATCATAGTTGACCTCCACCTCTTTTTCCAGCTCCTGTATGCGGGCCTCCAGAGCAGCTATTTTCTCAGAACTCTGGCTTTCGGCATCTGCTTTCGCCTCTACCCTGTTTTCGTCGTCACTTTCCTGTACCATGGCCCTGTCGGATGTTTCTTTGATTTCATTTTCTTCTTCGTTTTGATTTTCAGCCCTTTGAAATTCCGTTTTGTTTTCCGGCATTCTATCTTCCTCATATTCCTTATCTAAGTTTTTAAGATCTTTTTAATTAAAATCAATAGATAACTCTCGAAAATTTTTAATTTATCGTCTTTTTCACCTAAAAACAAAGATGAACCAAACCGGTTATTTTGTAACTTTCAATTAATTGCAGAAAATAATACTATATAGAAGCTTGTCAAGAAGATACAAAATCGGAGAAAATAATTAAGAATATTATTTATAGCTTTCCAGAAAATGTTTTTGGCAAGGATAGAGGGAAAAGATTATACTTTTTCGTATATCTCCAACCGATAACACAGCCAAAAACATTTTCTGGAAAGCTATAGGAAATGATTTCAGAATAAAGTTGAGGTTTATATTGAATAGGAGGGTTGTGCACCCCCTGTCGGGTTTAGACCGAATGGTTAGGTCACCTGCTGGATCGGGATCGATCCACGACACAGACTCAATCCCTTATCGCTGCTTCCTTCCGGACCTGACGAGGTTCGAGACCGTCTGTTGCGCGGCGGCCGATCAGGGTGACTCATAACTATCGGCTGCAAACCCTCGAGAGGGAATTCGGTCCCGCATCAAGCGGATTTCGGGTACAGGGCACCGCTAGCTCCCCACCTAGCACAACCATAATATGACAATATCGAATACTGAATTGTTTTTCAAGAAAAAATACAGAAATTCTTTTATCGGGGTTTGAAAGGGATGGAAACCAAAGAAATTATCGAACAGGTAAATGCGACAATTTTGAAGCATGATATGATCAAAACAGGGGATCATGTTTTGATGGGGGTTTCAGGCGGAGCTGACTCCATTGGAATGGTGCATATTTTGTTAATGCTTTGTTCTGCCGAACTGAACATTCAGCTGGGAATCGCCCATTTTGATCACGGTCTTCGTGGCACGCAATCACAAAGGGATGCCGGATTTGTCGATGGGGTTGCCAGAAAATTCAATTTACCATTTTATTTGGAAAAGGAAGATATCAGCAAATTCTCAATCGATCACAAACTTTCTGTTGAAGAGGCCGGAAGGACCCTCCGGTACCAATTTTTATTTAAAACCGCTGCTGACCATGGCTTTGACAAAATCGCGCTGGGTCACAACAGAAATGACATGGCGGAAACCGTTTTAATGAATATTTTCAGAGGAAGCGGGCCACAGGGGATAGCCGGCATTCCTCCGAAAAGGGGAATGATAATTCGACCCTTGATCGATATCTTGAAATCAGACATCGAAACGTTTGTAGACAGAGAAAATATCGCCTTTGTTACGGATTCTTCAAACAATGACCTTTGTTTTCTTCGAAACCAAATCCGGCTTGAACTTATTCCTCTTTTGGCCTCTTCATATAACAGTGATATTGTGGAAACCTTAAGCCGCACGGCTGAGATATTCAGGGAAGAGCAAAGCTGGATTGATACCATAATCAATCCTTTATTTGAATCAGTCAGACTGGACGAAGATGAACCCAATATCGCGTTGTCAATTCCGGATTTGAAAAAGACGCCTTTGGCTGCATCAAGGCGAATAATACGCAAAGCCATTTTTCAGGTAAAAGGAAACCTTCAAGGTGTGGGATTTAAGCATATGGACGCAATATTTGAACTAATGCTTTCGCCTCATGGGAAAAACAAAATTTTAGATCTGCCAGGACCCATAAAAATCAAGCGCGAACACGCCCGCTTGATAATTGTTCGTCGCAAGAACAGTGGAAGAACCCACAGTAATTCCCATGATAACATGCGAAATTTTCCAGGCTTCAGCTATCAAATCAATGAACCTGGCAGCGTCTACATCAAAGAAATTGATCATTGGATTGAGTTGGAACCTATATCTGCCGATCAGGTCCACCGACTAAAACAATTAAACGTTATTACAGAAACAGGGCAAGAAGCATATATGGATATGTCACGTGCAGGTTTTCCCATCACCATTCGTTCATGGTCTCCGGAAGATCGATTCAGTCCCCTGGGGTTGCGAGGTACTCAAAAGGTAAAAAAATTTTTAAGCAATAACAAGGTGCCGCTTTCGAAGCGCAAGACTATTGCTATTTTGGAGCATGCCGGATGCATTATCTGGGTGGCAGGATTTCGAATAGACAATTGTGTAAGGATAAAAACAGATTCAGAAAAAGTTTTAAAGGCACGACTGTTTAAAAGATCAGTATGAGTTCAACAAGTTTTTCTTGCCTTAATTTTTAAAATGTTTAAAATGAGATTTTAATGTTTACGTTTTATTTATTAATTATAGGAGGTAATAGTTGAATCCTTTTTACAAAAATATGGCATTGTGGCTCACTATCACTCTGATGATGATCATGCTGTATAACCTTTTCAGCCAGCAGCATCTGGCAGAAACCGAAATAAGCTATTCAGAATTTTTGGGGATGGTGGAAACCGGGCAGGTGTCAGATGTGGTCATTCAGGGCCAGGAGATTCAGGTAACCGATCGGGACCGAAACAAATTCAAGGTTTATGCCCCGCAGGATCCCGCCCTTATTGATATACTCCGAAACAGAAATGTGGCTATCTCCGTAAAACCGGAGGCTCAATCTCCATGGTACATGTCGGTGTTAATTTCCTGGTTCCCCATGATTATTTTAATCGGGGTGTGGATATTTTTCATGCGTCAGATGCAATCCGGTGGAGGAAAGGCGCTTTCTTTCGGTAAAAGCAAGGCCAGACTCCTGTCGGATCAGCAGGCCAAAGTCACTTTTGAAGATGTGGCCGGAATTGATGAGGCCAAGGAAGAGCTCAGTGAAATTGTCGAGTTTTTGAGTGATCCCAAAAAATTTACCCGCCTGGGCGGAAGAATTCCCAAGGGCGTATTGCTCATGGGGCCTCCCGGGACCGGTAAAACACTTTTGGCAAGGGCCATCGCCGGAGAGGCCGGAGTACCATTCTTTTCCATCAGCGGTTCTGATTTTGTGGAAATGTTTGTGGGTGTGGGAGCATCCCGGGTTCGTGATCTGTTTGTACAGGGTAAGAAAAATGCACCCTGTATTATTTTTATCGATGAAATCGATGCAGTGGGACGTCATCGTGGAGCCGGCTTAGGCGGAGGCCATGATGAACGCGAGCAGACCTTGAATCAGCTGCTGGTGGAAATGGACGGATTTGAATCCAATGAAGGGGTTATTTTAATCTCAGCAACCAACCGCCCCGATGTTCTTGATCCCGCACTTCTTCGGCCCGGCCGTTTCGATCGTCAGGTAGTGGTATCGCTTCCGGATATCAGGGGACGGGAAAAAATATTGCGTGTTCATATGAACCGGGTTCCCCTGTCATCCGATGTGGATACGATTGCTCTGGCCAAAGGTACTCCCGGCTTTTCAGGCGCTGACCTGGAAAATCTTGTCAATGAAGCCGCACTCTTAGGCGCTAAGAGAAACAAGGAAAAAATCGACATGGCAGACTTTGAAGATGCCAAAGATAAAGTCTATATGGGCCTTGAAAGAAAGTCCAAGGTAATCAGAGACGAGGATAAAAAAACCACGGCTTATCACGAAGCTGGACATGCATTGGTAGCACGATTTCTTCCCGGAACCGATACAGTCAATAAGATCACCATTATACCCAGGGGAAGAGCTGCCGGTGTGACATGGTTTTTGCCCGAAGAAAGAGATTTTAAATACAAAGATCAGTTAGAGGCCGAACTGGCCATTGCTTTTGGAGGACGGGTGGCGGAGGAAATCGTGTTTAAGCGAATCAGTACGGGTGCGGCCAATGACATCAAGAGGGCCTCCGAACTGGCCCAGCTCATGGTCCGGACCTGGGGCATGAGCGATATGGGTCCCGTGAGTTTTTCCAAAGGGGATGAACCTCTTTTTTTAGGCCGTGAAATCGCTCAACACCGGGATTATTCTGAAGAAACGGCCAGAAAAATCGACGAAGAGATCAACCGCTTGATACAAAGAGGATATGATCATGCAAAACAGGTGCTGAAAGAAAATATGGATATTCTTCAAAGTCTATCCCAAATGCTTCTGGAACAAGAAACCGTACTGGGAAAGGAGCTTGATGAGCTGATTCTTTCCATGAGGCCCGGAATAAAGCTTTCAAGTCCCGATGATTATAATGGAAGTAGTGACGTGGATGAACAAACCGAAGAAAGTACCCATGCATAAAATTGGCCGCTTCTTTTTATTGGTTAATCATTGAGACCTCCGTATTACATGACCAGCAATCCAACACGAACTGTTTTCCATATTAAATGGGACCGGCACCAACTTGAAATCGGCAGGCGCACCCTTGTCATGGGAATACTGAATGTCACACCGGATTCTTTTTCAGATGGCGGAAAATTTTTCGCTCTTGAAAAGGCAATTGCCCATGGTCAGAAACTGGTTGAGGACGGAGCCGATATATTGGATATCGGCGGAGAATCAACCCGTCCTTTTTCTGAGGAAATCAAGGAAGAAGAAGAAATTCGAAGAGTGGTGCCGATTATTGAACATCTTGCCAAAAGGGTCAATATTCCCATCTCCATTGACACCACAAAATCCGGGGTAGCCAGAAGGGCGCTGGATGCCGGTGCAAGCATAATAAACGATGTGGGTGCCCTTCGTATGGACCCTGCTCTTGCCCGTTTGGCTGCCCAACGAAGGGTTCCGGTAATTCTCATGCACATGAAAGGGGTTCCAGGAACCATGCAGGTCAACCCCCATTATGACGATCTGGTGGGGGAAATCAAAGGATTTCTTTCAGAGCGAATTCATTTTGCAATCCAGGAAGGAATTGAAAAATCTAAAATTATCATTGATCCCGGAATCGGCTTTGGGAAAACTGTTGATCACAATTTACAGTTGATTCGAGATTTAAACCTTTTTTGTGATTTGCATGTACCGATTCTCATCGGACCTTCCAGAAAAGCATTTATTCGAAACACCCTGAAAACACATTTTGGGGAAGAATTTTCATCTGCTAAACCCCAGGTGGAAACAGGTACCCAGGCCATTGTGTCGGCATCAATATTAAACGGCGCCCATATCGTTCGCGTTCACGATGTCGCCAATACTGTTGTAACTGTAAAGATGATCGATGCTGTTCGAGCTTAATGGATTTGACTTATACCTGACAAAAAATTGACAAGCTTTAATAATGAACATGGATAATCATATCATCCCACCCAATATCCGTCAGGTATCTGAAAACCTTTTTTTAATCGCCCTTGATCCGGGAATTCGCGGCTTTCAGAATTTTATCGGGGTTTGGCTTTATAAAGGAAATATCAATTTTATTGTGGATGTCGGGCCATCATCAACTGCACCCGGATTGATCACAGCCCTCGAAAACATGAAAATAGCTCATCTGGATTATATTTTATTGACCCATATTCATATCGACCATGCCGGGGGCATCGGGCAAATTGCGAATCATTTTGATAAAACTCCCATCGTCTGTCACAGCTCCGGCATTGGGCATTTGGTGGACCCATCACGCCTGTGGGAAGCAACCACCAAAACTCTTGGACCTGTGGCACAAGCATATGGGCCGATCACCGGCGTTGACAAGAGACGTTTTTTAAATGCCGAAAGCTTTGCCGCGGAGCAACTCAAAACCATCGTCACTCCCGGTCACTCTCCTCATCATGTCAGCTTTAAAGTCAGCCCCTTTTTGTTTGCCGGAGAAGCCGGCGGCGTATTTTTGTCCCTGTCTGCCAATCACCATTACCTCAGGCCGGCAACACCCCCCCGGTTCTTTCTTGAAACCACTGTAAAAAGCATAGATGCACTATTGGAAAGTGAACCGGAAATGATCTGTTACAGCCATTTTGGTATCAAAGACGATGCTATGGTAATGCTGTTGAAGCATAAAAAGCAATTGTATCTATGGAAAGAAATCATCGGCGGCGAAATGGAAAGTTCTCCCAAAAAAGATTTTATTTCCGATTGTCTGAACCTTCTTTTACAAAACGACCCCAATCTTGCCGGTTTCTTTGCTTTGGATGATGTCACACAGGAAAGAGAACGCGGATTTTTAAACAACAGTATCCGTGGTTTTGTGGGATACCTGGAAAGCCTCACTGATAATTCTTAATCCTTCAAGAGTCAGGTTTTTTTCCACGGCATCGATGGTTTCTGAAACTTTAAACATGATACCGGCAAGACCACCGGTGGCAATAACCCGTGCGTCAAAACCCAGTTGCTTTTTCATCCGGTTTACGATTCCATCCACAAGCCCTGCATATCCGAAAATAATCCCCGATTGTATACTTTCCGAAGTAGTTTTTCCTATCACATGCTCGGGTGGCTTGAATATTTCCACTCGCGGAAGTTTGGAAGCTTTTTGGAAAAGGATTTCCGCAGAAATCATGATACCGGGGCTTATGGCCCCTCCAAGATACTCTCCCTTTTGAGAAATAGCATCAAAAGTGGTCGCTGTACCAAAATCGATAACAATCAAGCAGGTTTGATATTTTTCATAGGCAGCTACTGAATTGACAATCCTATCGGCACCTACTTCGGATGGATTGCTGTATAAAATAGGCATACGGCTGTAAGAACCGGCATCTATCCACTGGGGCACATGTCCCAGGTATTTCCGGCAAAAGCCGTCCAAAATTGTAACCATGGGAGGAACCACACAAGATATAATGGTTTTATTGATTTTTTCAGGATTCATCCCGCCCTGGGAAAATAAGCTGGTTGCCAGCACATTGAATTCATCAGCAGTGGTATTTTTTTCCGTACGAACACGCCAGTCTTTCAGGAGCCTGGTCCCTTCATAGATTCCCATCACAATATTTGTGTTGCCCACATCAATGACCAATAGCATGGTTAAATCACACCCCTCATATGCCACGTATTTTTTTTGAGGCATATTGAAAAACTTTGTAAAAAATTTCTTTATCGGCAATGCCTCTCAGTAAAATTTTGTTGATTTCATTAACATTGGCAACGTTAACAACAAGGTTGACACTTTTGTGAAATGCTTCCATATTATCCATGGTTCTAAAACGTTGGGTCAGCATCACCAGAAACAGATTTCTTCGCAAAACCATGGGAAGTTGCTGAAGATAAATAAGTACTCCGTTAAAGTGGTAATCTTTACAGTCAAACAATTCATCTAAAATGACCAGATCAAAGTTGTGATATCGCATCTTTCTTAACGCATCCCGGGCATTTTCAGCTAAAGTATTGTGGTACTCCAGATCCACGAGGACGGATTTAATGATATCGGCAATTTTCTGATCCGATACGCACAGCAAGGATGCCTTGGCCTCTTCTTCAAGAAAGTCAAACGGTTTTTCAGTTGCATCGTAGGTTTCCGTAAGAAGATCTTTTATCAGGTCGCCTGATTTTTGATTTTCTGGCTTTTCCGTTTGAGGGTTTGAATTGATTGCCAAACGGTTTTTACATCCGGGGCAGTTAAGATACGCGACCCGATTCCTGGGAATTTTGCTGTCGGGAATATTTAATTTTTTTTGACAATTATCACAAGTTATTTCCATAAGCCTTTGTCCCGCCCCCGGTTATCATTTATTATAGTTATTGTCTATCTCCAGCTTTTCGATATCGGTGGTGGTTTCTCCTCTTGCACTTTTCACCGAATCGATACCTCTTCCCACAACACCTTTGCGCGAACAATATCCGAGGGCAGTTTCCTGAGTAATAACACCCAGTTCATAAAGATGTATAATATAATCATCAAAGGTGGTCATTCCAAAAGGCCTGCCGGCCTGCATAATATCATAGAAGGTTTTTCCCTCTGACTCACCATGAAGAATGCTGTCTTTGACACGCAGGTTTGTCTTTAAAATTTCAAAGGCAGCAATTCGCCCGCCACCGACCTTAGGAAGAAGCCGTTGGCAGACAATCCAGCGAACTGCATCAGCAAGACGTATCCGGACCTGAATTTCTTCTTCCGTGCTGAACATGCCGATAAGCCTGTTAATGGTTGCACCGGCATCTACCGTGTGAAGTGTGGTAAGAACCAGGTGTCCTGTTTCTGCGGCATTCAATCCAATTTCGATGGATTCCCGATCCCGCATTTCACCCACAAGGATGACCTTGGGAGCTTGCCGAAGGGCTGAACGAAGGCCGCTGGCAAAAATATCAAAATCGAGACCAAGTTCTCTCTGGTTAAAAGTGGCTTTCTTATGCGGATGTTGATACTCTATGGGGTCTTCCAGCGTAACCACATGAACTGATTTTGATTCATTGATTTTATCCAAAATTGCGGCAAGCGAGGTTGTTTTTCCACTTCCGGTGGCCCCGGTGACAAAAACAATACCGTTTTTTTCCGCAGCTATATCGTGCATGGCATATGGTAAGTTAAGCTCCTCTATGGTGGGAATTTTGGATTCCAGTTTACGCAGAACAAGAGAATAATTGTTTGACTGGGAAAAGATATTGACCCTGAAACGTGCTTTGCCCGGAAGATTATAGGAAAGGTCACAAGATCCCGTGGCTAAAAGCATTTCAGTCAAACGACGATCCTGATTAATCAGGTTCAAGGCAAACGTTTCTGTCTGAAACGGGGTCAGCTCCTTGAACTCAGGCTTCATTTCCACGGGCACAAGCTCTCCGTAACTTTCCACCTGAAGTGGTTTTCCGGGTGTCAAATTAAGATCTGAAACATCCTGATAAGAATCCAGCATTTTGGTCAGAATATGGTCTATTTCCTGTTTTCTCATGACAAATAGTTATCCGGTTTGATATTTAGGCTTCTGTAAAATCTGTGGGCGGATTGGTTAAAAGCGGCCTGAAACGTGATTTCTCGTTTGCTTTGAGGTAAGCATCATCACCACTGATTTGACCTTTGTTGTACAAATTCATGATGGCATCATCCAACAGCTGCATTCCATAGCGCTTACCCGTTTGCATCAC
>SKZT01000033.1 GCA_007127235.1 Desulfobacteraceae bacterium | reverse complement strand
TATATTTTAAGTGACTTATAATGGATTAGGTGGTATTTAGTCAATTATAATTATTCTCTCGGAACAAAATCGGATGGATATCAACCTTTTTTCATCACGACATGCCAAACCCTGTAGCGATCAACCAGTCAAACAAAACAGCCGGTTTCCGGTACGACAACGAAAAGATCGTGGATATGAAAGATCTGCAACAGGAAATAAACCGGCTTAAAAGAGAAAAAGCTGTTTATAAAGCCCAGAGCCGGATGCTGGAGCATTTTGTATCCATCGCCCGCGACTCAGTCGACAAAAAAATGATCAGGGCAACCCTGCAAAAAACCATAGATGTGTCTATTGAATTGACCGGCGCTGAAAAAGGCAGCTTGTTTCTGCTGGATGAAAATGGCGTGGTCATTGAGAGTATGCTGACCCGGACTCAGGCGACTCCTGAAGAATGTCAGAAACTGGTGGGTACGGTATTGAATAAGGGGTTGGCCGGCTGGGTGCGCCATCATTGCAATATTGCAGATGGTAATTGCAAACTCGCCTATGTCCCCGATATACAGAAAGATGAACGCTGGCTGACATTGCCTGGGCAGCCTTACCAAGTTCGTTCAGCCTTAACTGTACCAATTATCAGGAAAAAGAGGCTTTTTGGCTTGCTGACACTGATTCATTCCCGTCCTGATTATTTTGACCCTGAATCCATAGAATTGATTGAGATGGCCGCCGTTCAAATCGGTGTGGTCCTGGAAAATGCGACTTTATACGCAAAACTGGAAGAGTCTTATCGCCGCATTACCTGCGCCAAAAATGAAATTGAGATATACTCCGGTGCTCTGGATTTTGAAATGAAAAAAGGCCGAAAGATTCAGCTGGATTTTCTTCCTGAAAAAATTCCGAAAATTCCGGGTTGGGAAATTGAGACTTTTTTTCATCCGGCCATTCAGGTTTCCGGCGATTTCTATGACGTTTTCGAGTTGCCAAGTAGTCATCTCGGTCTGGTTCTTGCCGACGTTTGCGACAAAGGGATTGGGGCAGCTCTTTTCATGGCGCTTTTTCGCAGCCTGATCCGTGTATACACTTTTAGCCATGAAGCCTTGTCCGGGCCTTCATACAAGGCAATGTGGTCTTGCGAACTTAATGTCTTGAAAGCGATAGATGATACGAACGCTTATATTGCCCGCCATCATGAAAAACTGGGCATGTTCGCCACTATTTTTGCCGGAGTCCTTAATTTAAGTAACGGTGAATTGACTTATATCAACGCCGGGCATGAACCTCCCCTTATTTTGTCTGATGCCGGCAAAATCCAAATGCTTCCCCCAACAGGCCCTGCAGTTGGCTTGCTGCCCAAAATGAACTTTCCATCCTGCAGAGCTCATATTGATCCGGGGGATACATTGATTGCATATACAGACGGTGTGACAGAGGCCAATTCTCCGGCAAACAAAATCCTGGGCCGTAAACGCCTTCATTTGGCTCTTAGTAAAAGATTCTCTTCAATCTGTGAAACAATCGACCAAATTAAGCGAGAAACATTTGCACATATGGGTTCCGCTACTCAAAACGATGACATCACCCTTTTATGCGTTCGTCGTAAAAACATTCTTTTTTGATTTTCTCAGGCTCGATCAGAGTACCCAACCGCTCAAGTATATCCAGAGCCCTGGTTAAATACTCCCGCGCTTTTTCAAAATTTCCCTGCATCTTTTGATAACGGCCGTAACCCAAGTATGCCGGTGCCAGCTCGTTTTCAGGCATGGTATCCAAACGTTCCATGGCCTTGTCAAAATAAGCCTTGGCCTCCTGCATCGCATGTACTTTTTTCCGCCTTGCGGTTGGCAAGGTCGAGATATGGTAGGCAAGCAATTCGTAGTATTCTTCAAGGTGTTCCGGATATAGGTTTTCAATAGGTTGACAACGTATAAGGCTGGTATTACTATTACCGGTAATACATATAACTGGAGGTGAAATTATGAGAGTAACCACAAAAGGTCAGGTGACAATTCCTCAGCATATCCGCGAGAAATTTGGGATAACCCCTGCCACAGAGGTCGAATTTGTAGAGGAGGAAGGCCGTATTTTTTTGGTAAAAAGAAAAGTGGGAAAGGCAGCTTTGCGGAAATTTTCAAAACTGCGTGGTTCTGCGACCGTCAAAATGACTACAGATGAAATTATGGCGTTAACGAGGTCTGATAAATGAAAGGCCTTCTTGTAGATTCGAATGTAATTTTGGACATTTTTCTGGATGATCCGAAGTGGGTGGATTGGTCTGTATCTGTTTTGGCCGATGCCAGCTGCAATTCAACGCTTTATATTAATCAGATAATCTATGCAGAAGTATCAATTGGTTTTCAAAGAATTGAGGAATTGGAATCAGCCCTCAACGCAGGTGGATTCCAGATATTAGAAATCCCAAAAGAAGCTCTTTTTCTGGCTGGAAAAGCTTATCTCAACTACAGAAGGCGCAGAGGAACTAAAAAATCACCTTTGCCTGATTTTTATGTTGGAGCACAAGCTGCTGTGCTTGGCTTGGATTTGATCACAAGGGATGAGGGCAAATACAGGACTTATTTTCCAACAGTCAAAATAATATGTCCAGAATGATTTGAGCTTTACTCCCGATACAGGTTATTGGCAGCGACCTAAGGAGTAATGTGTGCAGCAAGTCCCCCTTTGGAAAACTGGTCTTTGCACACACTTGACACAGCGGGTTATCAAGAAACCGTCTTGTAACCACGTTCTTACGCAGAGAATGGTAACAAGAAAAATTCCATAACCATCGATATGAGGACTCTCCGGTATTAAACCCGAGAGTCCTAAACCATTAAATAAAATAACAAAATGATAAACGGTATCTTTGGGATTGAAAAAATGTCACGCCCTTTCAGGGCTTTTTGGGGTGGGTGGTCAACCCAGGGCGCTGCCCTGGGCTATGTATGTATAGCCCTTTCAGGGCAGGATTCGCAGGTTGCAAGGTAAAGGAGGCCTGAAAGGTCGATACATAATGCAGCCCAGGGC
>SKZT01000074.1 GCA_007127235.1 Desulfobacteraceae bacterium | reverse complement strand
TACCCGATTCGGGCTACTGCAGTGAAAGAGGACTGGACTTGAAAAAAGCCAATGCGGCGCAGGCGGATTTAAACTTCATTTAGAAAGGATGCCGGGATGATTTCAATGACCATCGGCAGGACGTTTCTTAAGGCGTTTAACGAGAAATACGAGCATGCTTATGATTCAAAAGGCTTTTTTAAGCGCCATTTTTTTGACCTTTTTTTCAGCCATCCCCACTATATGCTGTGGCACACCAATTCACCATTCGTACAAATGAAAAAGGGACAAAAGCCCCATCTATTAAGCGAAGAAGAAAGAATAGAAAAACTAAAAAACCTGGCGGATAAAATTACATCCGGAAATCGGGATGCAAGCATCGCAATAGGTTTTCCTGCATCGGAAATCAAGGAATTCGCAACAACCTCCGGCCTTGTCAGTAACCTTGAAATACCCGCGGATGAATCCGAGGTTTATGATTCATGGATTGGGGCTGGGTTGGGAATCGGTGTGTCCGGAGGATATTGCATATTCTTCAATGAGCCGAAAATTCTTCTGAAAATTTACGAGGGTTGGAAAATATATCGAAATTTTCTCAATGATCCTACAATCAGCCTGGACCCTAACAAGATTACCAGCTGGAACGGGCAGTGGCTCAGTTATTGTTTCAGTAAAAGATACATAAAAGATGTTGATTTCGGCGCCTTGGACCAATTCGGGATGTTCAAGAGCGATAAACAAGGAAATATTCAGATCCGGACTGTCAACTGGAGCAGCCTGTTTTTCAATCTATCCAGAGAGTTTTCGGATGAGGTTTTAACAGGATATGTATACAGCCTTGGGCAGACCAATAAAACCGTGGGTTTTTTTCCTTTTCATTTTTACCAGGCCCGCAACATTATCCACTATTATAAAAGACTGTTCGGAGAAAACAACGCAATAAGGGACCGATGGGCCTATGAAAAGATGTTCGGAACCCATATGAAAAGGGCATGTGAATTGGGGGTTATCGGGCTTCAGGCTCTCCAGCCCAAGGATCTGAAAAAATATTTTTATGATGCCCATATACCCAACTTCAAAAAACCGACGCCCCCCACCCCGCAACAAGGGGAATCGGAGGAGGCTTTTTTTGAAAGGAAACAAAAGGTATCTGAAAAGAACTATGAAAAAGTCATTTTATTTAGAACCTATAAAACTTGGTTGATTGCTATGATTACAAAATTGACCGGAGCAATCAGGCCAACAACAAAGTCATTGTCCGGGATCCCAAAGGAAACGAACTTAACGAAGAACAAATTGTGGCTCTGCTCGAGGGTAAGGACAGAAGTCTTGTCCGCAAATGGATCCCGGACCACAGAAGAGCCACCGGTCTTTTTGTGCACGATATCGCAATCGATTTGAGGCGTCTGTTCTGCGTTTCCATGAGCCGGTTCGAACCGGAAATCACGGAGACGGTGGAAAGCAGCTTGAAAGAATCAGGGTGGACGGAATCGAAAAATATCTTCGGGGATTGTCTTGTCGCACCGGCTGAAATCAGAAACCGGCTAATACCCGCCATTGCCCGGGCGGTATTTAACTGGGCTATTACCTCCAACCAGTCGAGAACTTTCAGCCTGATGGAAACCCTGGCGGTCTCTATCAGCGGCAATGCCAATAAAATCGCCGGGAGCATACGGGCTAAATTGAGCCTGGAAGAGGAGGAAAAAGCGATTCCGGTCATTGAAGAATCTTTTGACGGCGTGGACATCTTTGTCACCCTCATGGCCGGTGGATATGTCCCGACCCATTCCGAAAGTGCCGACGCCCTGGATAAGGCAGAAAAAAATTTAATTCAACGATTGATCTCCTTTGATTATGAAAATCAACTGGTCAATGAATAATTCCCAATTAACAGGGATCTAATCATTATGGATATGCCAAAGGAGGCCTGGTTTGCGAATCAAAATTACTGCACTGAGCCAACAACCTGTGTTTTTTCAGTACAATCACATTTATCCCCTGCATTCGGCGTTATACACTCTGATGGAAAAATCTTCGGCATCATATTCTGCATTTTTACATGACCAGGGGTATGTCAAAGAGGGAATCGATAAAATATTCAAGCTTTTTACCTTTTCAAAACTCAGGTTTTATCTGAAAAAACAGGGTAAAGGCGGCTTTTACGGAGTAAAAGAGATACAATTTGTATTTTCAACCATTTTGATGAAGAATATATCGCAAGAAAACACGGAAAGATATCCAAGCTGATGGAATTCAAAAACCAAATTAAAATCAAAGCCATGGAAGCCCCGTTTTTCATCGAAGCCGATTCCGATTTGATCAGATTAGGATATGAGTGCGGATGGGGAGAAAAAAACAGTGCGGGCTTTGGCTGCGTGGACGTCTTGCAACAATAGATCCTGTCCAAGAGAGCAATACCTTTCCGGTCATGTCACTATCAGCCAGGCCAAACATTACCTTGATAGGGATAAAAGGATGCCTTTGGCCTATGAGTTTTTAAATGCAGCCTCATCAAATATCTTGTCCAACCTGACCTACTATAAAAACAGGGGAAGAGATCTCGAGGAAACGATTGTTCAAATTAAAGAATTGAAAAAATCACTGAAAAAAGCCGATTCCATCGCTTATTTGATGGGAGTAGAAGGAAATATCAGAGACCTGTATTACGCCGCTTTTAACACAATCGTTCGAAATAAAATAGAGTTCATAAAATAGGGTGAAACGACCCCCCGATAATTTTATCAATTCATTAATTTCTTTCGGCAACTCCCTTGTTTACACATCGGTCCTGTCTGAAATTTACAGAACTCAGCTTGACCCAACCGTAAGCTTTCTCCACGAACCAGGATTCAGACGTTATTCCCTCGCCCTTGATATTGCTGAAATTTTTAAACCCATCATTCTTGACCGGATGTTGTTTACCATGATCAATAAAAATGAATTGACTGAAAAAGATGCAGAGAAAGAGCTTAATCACTGTTACCTGAAGCCAAAAGCCAGAATGAAATTTTTAAGAAAATATGATGAAAGACTGAAAAAAACCATTAAGCACAAAACGCTGAATCGGCATGTTTCTTACCGAAGGCTTATCCGGCTGGAGTGCTATAAAGTCGTTAAGCATATCCTTGGAGAAGATAATTACACCGGGTTTAAAATGTGGTGGTAAGAATATGTATATCATTGCCATGTACGACATCAATACGGAAACAAAGGCCGGCAGGAGACGATTAAGACTCATTTTTAAATTAATGAAAAAAACACCTTATTCATATCCAGAATTCCGTCTTTGAAGGTGAACTGACAAAAGCGAAATTTGAGGAACTCAAAGTCCATGTCAATAATTTAATCGACAAGGAAAAGGACTCAGTTTATGCTGGGGACGAAATTTGCCGGAGTAATAGGACTTAACGACGGAGAAAGATGGCTAATCAAGCCTTTGAAGAGTCAACAGAAGGAATATTTGTATTCCCGCGCCATAAGAATCGACGTGTTTACAACCCCTAAAAACGAGTGGTTTTTAGCTGATAGCTCAAGACGGGTTCTGAAAAATAACAAAAAATTGAATTAGGGGTGTTGAATGTGAGAATAAAGCCATCGCCTGCCGGTTTGCAGCATTATTGCTTGTGAGCCTCGATAAACAGATAATCCCGGTGCTTCACCTGGCCATGACAACCAATACACATTCCAATCTTTCCGGCGTTATCGACCTCCTTTTCCGGTGTGTGCACCAACCAGAACCAGTCCCCAGCTTCTGGATTGAAACCTTCCTTTTTGTACATGCTGGTGACATTGATGAGTTCTTTATCAGGAGAGTAATTCTCCTTTACTATTATGGAACCGTACGGCATGCCCTCTTCCAGCATGCCTTCCTCGATGCCTCTCAAGGCCTTCTTGTTAACATATGTGGTAAGCAGTACTCCATGCGGCTCCGTGCCTTCATACAGCTCTTCCGTGCCCGGCCACAGATCCCATTCATGATACGGGTTTACTTCGGTGATATACTCAAGAAATTCCTCTCCCTCGGCTGCAGGCATGTCCTTTTTTTCTTCCGTAGCCAGAAGCAGGACTGGAACCAGGAATAAAGCCAGCACCAATACAGCTGTCAGATAGTACTTATTGATTGCTTTCATAAATCCTCCTGTTAATTTAAGGTTGCAATTACATATGAACTACTCAGGGTATTTTTTCAAATACGGCAAGAGATGGCTTCATTAACTTTTATGAGTCGAAAAATAGCGGTCGGGATCTTTTGAGTATCCTTTCTTACTTCCACTCCTTAGATTAGCTCCGATTTAAATCAACTACACGAACTGTTTGATAAGGTACCATCCCGGATACTCCAAAAGTCAGCGCCTTTTGTCCTCTTGTGCTGGAATAAACTACTCCCCCAAAGGCAAGCGGTCGCCCCCTGACCAATATCGTCTCCGGACCGAAATGGTTATTACCGGTTTGTGCCAGGAAAGAATCCTCAAGAGATAAGCCCTGACCACACCATTGGTGAACATGCTCAGAACCTGTTCCTGATTTTTTTTTCTGATGGCAACAGTTTTATTTTCTTGAGATTTTTCATATATCTTAAATAGGAACTTGATGGTTGTCAAAGAAAAACACAGAGGATGAGTCCTAAGTTACCGTTTCCGGTTAGTGGTAAGACCACAAGAGTTGATTTTTTTTCATGATGGCGAAAACCACTTCAAACTGCTCATGCAGTGTTGATCAATTTGACAATTTCGCTCTGTCCATCTATAGTACGTATTGCATACGTATGAAAAGGAGAGCGAAAACCATGCAAAAAAAATTAACCATCACCATCGATGAAAATGTTTACGATGGTCTTTATAAGGTGGTAGGGCGTGGCCAAATCAGTCGTTTTATTGAGGAATTGGTGCGTCCTCATGTGTTACACAAGGAGCTTGACGCTGCTTACCAACAGATGGCGCAAGATGAAGCACGGGAAACTGAGGCATTAGAATGGGCAGAGGCAACGATAGGGGATGTCAGCGATGAACCGCGGTGAGGTCTGGTGGATCAACTTTGATCCTGCCATTGGCGGAGAAATTCGCAAGAAACGACCCGCCGTCATCTTGAGCAATGATTCGTCCAACAAGTATCTGAATCGTGTTCAGGTTATCCCCATAACAAGCAATATGGACAGCCTCTATCCGAGCGAGGCCTTAATTACATTGAAGGGAAAAACGAATAAGGCCATGGCGGACCAGCTGACCACGGTTAGCAAGTTGCGCTTGATAAGTCGCATGGGAAAACTCCCGGACCAGGAAATCCGGAAAATTGAACATGCAATAAAAGTACAACTTGGTTTATCGGAACCTATCGAAATTGGCTGAAAACAAGCACCATTGATGAAATTTCAAAGATTTGTATTGAAAAGTCACTATCCTCATATATATCTGGTATCGCTTTTTTGAGGTAACAATACTTTTAGGCTTGTGCATTTTTTATCATTGCAAGGTTTTTCAGGAGAGGGGGGAGCTGAAAAAATGAAACATGATTACGACGTGGTTATTGTAGGCGCCGGTCTTGCGGGCCTGCGAGCGGCTATAGAACTGAGCGGAAACACCAGGGTGGCGGTAATTAGCAAGGTTTTTGCAACACGATCCCATTCCGGTGCTGCCCGGGGGGAATAGGAGCGGCTTTGGGAAACGAGGAAAAAGACGACTGGCAATGGCATATGTTCGATACGGTGAAAGGCAGTGATTACCTTGGAGATCAGGATGCCATTGAAATCATGGCCAAGGATGCTCCGAGAACTATTTATGAACTTGAACATATGGGGGTGCCTTTTAATCGAACATCCCATGGTAAAATCGCCCAAAGGGCATTCGGAGGGCACACCCGGAATTTCGGGGAGGCTCCCATTAAGCGGGCCTGCTTTGCAGCGGACAGGACCGGAAGGGTTATTCTCGATACACTTTGGGAAAAAAGCCTTCAGGCTGGAATCGATTTTTTCGATGAATTCCACGTGCTTTCCCTGCTGGTAAATGAAGGCCAATGTTGTGGCCTTTCGGCTTATGAGCTTTCCACCGGTAAAATTCATGCATTTGTTGCCAAAGCTGTTTTACTGGCCACCGGTGGCGCTGGAAAAATTTTTAAAACCACATCCAACGCTTTTGCCTCCACCGGCGATGGAATGGCTATAGCTTTCAGAGGCGGAGCCATACTCGAGGACATGGAGTTTGTGCAGTTTCATCCTACAGGAATCTACAAGCTGGGGATACTTATCAGCGAAGCGGCAAGAGGGGAAGGCGGGATCCTGCGCAATAACCATGGTGAAAGGTTTATGGAGCGCTATGCCCCTGTGATAAAAGATTTAGCACCTCGTGATTTGATCTCCCGCTGTATGATGGAAGAAATCCGCGAGGGAAGTGGAATTGACGGCAAGGATTATCTCCATTTGGATTTGACGCATCTGGGAAAACATATACTTGATTCCAAGTTATCGGAAATTACCGGTTTTGCCAGAACTTATGCCGGAGTGGATCCTGTAACAGAGCCAATACCTGTTCATCCCACATGCCATTACATGATGGGCGGGATTGCTACGGATTATAACGGAAATGTGATTATCGATGACAAAAATACACCCTTTCCGGGCCTCTATGCAGCGGGAGAATGCGCATGCGTGTCCGTGCACGGATCAAACCGGCTCGGCTGCAACTCTCTTTTGGATACACTGGTCTTTGGACGGCGGGCAGGCAAAACTGTGAAAAATTATGTCGATTCCCGAAAACCTCCTAAAGTTCAAAGCGATCAGATAGACCATATACAAAAAGACATATCTTCTTTGATGAGCAGGGATACCGGGGAAAGTTCCGGCCACATACTCCGGGAGCTTCAACAAATTATGACGGACAATGTCTCTGTTTTCAGAAACGCTGAAGGCCTCAATCAAAACCTTAGTAAAATCAGAGAATTGAAAGAGCGGTATAAAAAAGTCAAAGTTGAGGACAAAGGAAACTGTTTTAACCGGAATCTGCTGGATGTTCTTGAACTGGGCTATATGCTGGAACTGGCAGAGGTTATAACTCTGGGAGCTTTTAAACGGGAGGAGAGCCGTGGCGCCCACTACAGGGAGGATTTTAAGGAAAGAAATGACAAAAAATTTTTAAACCACAGCATGTTTCGGTTTCGTGGCAGGGATCAGGAACCTGAATATTTTATAAAACCCGTGTCTATCACCCGTTTTCAACCCAAGGAAAGAAAATAAGACTTCAAGACAGCCAAACACAGGAGTTTATCGAACCGGCTTTAAGGTGCATACTTTGTGCCTCATGTACGGCTGCATGCCCGATTAACCGGGCCAATGATAACTATGCAGGTCCGGCTGCCCTTCTGAGAGCATTTCGATATATTTTTGATCCGAGGGATACGGCAACGGAAGAACGGATAGAGAGTTTGGACAACGAGGATGGCGTATGGGGGTGCAGGACCATGTGGTGGTGTACGGATGTATGCCCCAAAGGAATTCCGGTCACCAAATGTATTGGACAAATCAAGCGGTTGATAAAAGAAAGATAACCACAAGCTGCTATCAAAGTTGCAACGCTTTTCAGCCATAAACATAAAATTTTTCCCCTTTTCCCGGGAAAAGGACATCCCTTCCATGTATGCCGAAGAAGAAGATATATTATACTATGATTTTAATCCGGAGCCGGATACGGAATATTTTTTGTACGTCGGCGAATTAAAGACCGATTGCCTGAACCCTTTTCTCAGAGATGCATTAAGCAGGATTTTTGACAAAAAATTTGATTTTATCTCCATTCTGCCGGATGTTATGGCCTGCTATCCCCACAGAAACATCCTGGTGATCAATCCTCTCAGCAGGGAGTTGATCAAAAAAAACGGTTGCAAGGTCAGCTGCCGCCTCACCAACAGGTATTTTAACCGCCGGGTATCCGAATCCAGGACCGTTTATACCCTGATCCAGGAACTTTTAAAGCGGCAGAACAGGCTTTTTGTGCATGTTTTTGAATCCGTGCCTGAAATGACCCTGAACCGGAATCCCGGTGTCATCCTGCTGGGTCCGGACGGGGAAATCGCCCACCTGTGGAACAACAAGCTCCACCAGTTGCAGGTGCTGCAGAATACATCGGTGCCGGTTATCGATTTCAGGGTATGTGCCGGTTATACGGAGCTGCTGCAGGTCACGGACAGTCTCTGGGATGAATGGGACCGGGGGATTTTTATCAGCGAGCCCTATAGCGCTGCCGGAATGAACAGTTTTATCGCCTTTTGTGCCGGGGATCTGGAAGGCAGGGAATTGTTTGCCGATTCAATGTACTTTGCCAGCAAGTACATTCCCCATATTTCGGATCCAACCGTGCTCGGGGTGGTGGCCAACGGGGATGACGTATTTATCGCCGCGGTGGCGGACCAGGACATTGAAGGGGGCAACACGTTCAAGGGGTCTGTTTTTCCTTCCGCACTGCCCCCCGCCATTCAAAAGGAGCTGAAAGAGGTTGCATGTAATAAAATGGAACATGGCGTAATTGTCATGGAGCATTTGGGGCAGGGTCTGCAGGCGGAGCCGGGATCTTTCGTGGGCCGTATTGCAGCAGTCTCCAGAAGACGGGATTTTTTGGAGGAAGATATACAGGCGGGCAAGGAATTGCTCAGAAAATCAATCAAGATAAGAGATGACAACGAATCATGAGTGATGAAACAGGTGTTCGAAAACTCGACAGTTTCAGCCAGGAGTTGTTCCGGGAACTTTTTTCCCCGGCCGGGGAAAAATCTGCGGTAACACATCAGGAGATTGCCGAAGTAAAGGATCTTTTACAAAAAACAAGGGAGAACGACCTGACTCAGCCCATCGTGGATCTGTTCCGGCTGATGCACCGCATTCATAGGAAAAAAGGGCAGACCCCCCGGGATCTGAGTGTGGAAGAGAGCGAACTTCTGCAATTGGCGGTGAAACATCAGCAAATCGATGAGCACGAGGTAACTATCGGCGGCCGGGTCCTGAAAGCATTGGCAATTGTAGAGAATGCAAATACCAGGGCCATGGAATACGTGCAGCAGCATCCCAAAAAAGCCCCCAGTGGCATCGAACTTTGGGACAGGATCCTGGAAAATCAGGCACGGATCAAAAAAGTGCTTGGAATGAAGCAGGAAGACTAGGACAGTTTCAACGGTCAGCTCCGCTTTGCCATTGAAACCATCAAGACCCTGTCTGGGATACTGGACCTGCCCCAAAAGGCCGTGGCCGATATCCAGCGTGTAACCGGTCAATACAGGATGCGCCTGACGCCTTACTATGCCAGCCTGATCATGCCGGGTGCAGTCAATGACCCGGTGCTGCTTCAGTGCGTGCCAACGGGGGAAATGATCGACAACGTTGGGGAAGAAATCCCTCCGGTAGCCGCGGACCACTCCCCGGCAAGGCTCATCGATCAGTTTTATCCCAGGGTGGCCACCATCAAGGTTACCAACATGTGCGGCATGTATTGCACCCATTGCCTGCGCATCGCTCATATCGGCAAAAAAGACCGCATTTACAGCAAAAAGGCCTACCAGGAAGCCCTGGATTATATCCGGAGCAATCCGGGCATCAGGGATGTGCTGATTACCGGCGGCGATGCCTTTGTCCTTCCCAATGACCTGCTCCGGTGGATTTTGCAGGAACTTGACCAGATCGAACATGTTCGGCTGAAACGGATGGGCTCCAGGATTCCGGTAACCACGCCCCAGCGGATCGACAGCGAGCTTCTGGATATACTGGAGAAGAGCAACGACCAAAAGCCCCTGCGCGTGGTAACACAGATCAATACGGCCCAGGAGATTACGTTTGTATCCCGGGAGACTTTCAGGCAGATTTCAAAGCGGGTCAGTGCCGTTCTCAACCAGGCTGTCTTATTGCGGGGCATAAACGACACCCGGACCAAAATGTGGAAGCTCTGCGAAACCATCCAGGAAGCCTGCGTGCGCCCCTATTATGTATTCAACTGCAGCTACCGCAACCCCCAGTTCTCCCACCTGCGGGTACCGGTGGCCGTGGGCCAGGACATCATCGAGTCCATGTACGGCAATGTATCCGGAGATGCCATCCCCCGATCCATCGCCACTGCCGGGGGAAAGATCCCCCTTCACCGCAGCAATGTTCAGGGCCGGGCCGGAAACGACCTGGTGCTGAAAAAACCCTGGAGCGGCGAAGAGGTCAAATATCCGGATGCTTCCGAAAAAGATCATTCCAGCGGGGATTTTTCTTTTAAAAGGTATATTAAATGCAGCAGGTAAATAATTTACCGCAAAGCATCCGGGCGTTCATACAGGGCAGAGAAAAAGCGATGCTGGCTTTTTTACAGGAGCTGGTTCTGATTCAAAGTGGAAGCGGAAACAAGGCCGGCCTTGAGCGCATGGCTGATGCCCTGGCCGGAATCATGCCCCCGGTTATGCAGATTAAACGCCTTTGCTTTCCGGAATATGGCGATATGTTGATGGCAAAAACCCCTAATGCCGCAGCCGGGCAAAGGCAGCTGCTTTTGCTGGGTCATACGGATACGGTATTTCCGCCGGAAAGTGACTTTAATTTTTACCGGGAAGATGAAACCAGATCCTACGGACCCGGGGTAATCGATATGAAAGGAGGTTTGGTCTGCGGCGTATATGCCCTTCTGGCCCTGGATCATTTCGGACTTTTGGAGAAAATCCCGGTCTGCATGTTCTGCAATTCCGACGAGGAAATCGGCTCTCCGGCATCGTGGGATATCATATGCCGCGAGGCGGATAACAGCTTTGCCGCGTTTGTGATGGAATGCGGCGGCATTCAGAATGAAATCGTTACCGGAAGGAAAGGAAAAAGCGGCTACAAACTCATTGTTTCCGGGCAATCCGGTCATGCAGCCCAGGCCGGCAGTGACAAGCCCAGTGCGATCCTGGAACTGGCACACAAGATTATCGCACTGGAAGCCTTAAACGACCCTCCCCGGATAAGCCTGAACGTAGGTACCGTAAAGGGGGGCATAGGACCCAACACGGTGCCGGGGCAGGCAGAGGCACTGATCGATATCCGGTATCTTCAAAAAAAAGATGATGAGCAGGTAAAGGCGGAAATAGGCCGGATTCTGGAAATCCCGATTGTCAAAAATACGGCCTGCAGCCTGGCTTATCAGTCCGGCCGGCCCTCCATGCCCCAATCTTTTTCCAACGAAAAACTGTTTCACCTTGTGCAATCTCAGGCTGAACTGCTGGGACAAAGCATCCGTCCCGAGTTCAGAAACGGGGTATCGGACGCAAATGTTGCAGCTTCAAGAGGGGTACCAGTGCTCGATGGCATGGGGCCCCTGGGGGATTTCGATCACAGCGAAAGGGAGTACCTGCTCAAGTCCTCCCTGGTGGAAAGAGCCGGTTTGCTGGCCCTTTCCATCTGGCATTGCTGCGGG
>SKZT01000065.1 GCA_007127235.1 Desulfobacteraceae bacterium | reverse complement strand
ATGGAACCCAAAGTGCTTTTTTTAGATGAGCCTTCCACCGGTCTTGACGAAAACACCAGGGAACATATCATCGACATTTTAAATCATCTCGATATTACTTTCGTGATGGTTTCCCATGAATATGATTATCTGGCACGTACCACTAAAACCATATACACGCTCAATAACGGGAAAATTGCATATTGCTGCGACTCAAGGGATCTTCACACCCACTACCACAGCCATCAGGCCGGAAGGGTACCCCATGAGCATAAACATGAACATGAACACGGCCACGCACATGGACCTCCTTAAAAAGGCGGCTTTTGATAGGCCACTCCTGGGGTGATGAAAATCACCCGGTTTTGGGATCTGTTTTATCATCTTGAATCTGTTCCAAAAATTAAGTATCAGGGACTTTGGTTTCAGGTGTCAGGTGTCAGGTGTCAGAATATGGAGCATAAAAATTGCAGACACCTGACACCCGAAACCTGACACCTGAAACCTGATTTCCAAGGACTCTGCAACGGAGCAAAACTCAGAGGGTTTTTCAGGCCAATTTTGTGACAATTTTCATCACCCCAGGCCGGTCCTGAGTCCGCTGTGTCCACCAGGTCCACTGAGTCCATTATGTCCACTATGTCCAAGTTTTATAGAAAGTCCAATTTTATTATGCATGAAATGGGTATTGCCATGGAAATTATCAAAATTGTAACGGATTCTATCCCGAAGCATTTGAAAAACCCGAAGGTGGAAAAAATCAATTTGAAGGTGGGCAAACTGGCCGCGGTAGTCCCGGAAAGCCTCAGATTCTGTTTTGAGGTTGTTTCCCAGAATACCCCCGCCGAGGGTGCTTTGCTTCATATCGAGGAAATCCCGGTTAACGCTATGTGTCAAAGTTGCAGTTACTCATGGACTGCGATTGAACCGGTTTTTATTTGCGAAAAATGTAACAGTGGTTCGGTGGATTTACTTACCGGCCGTGAGCTGGATATTGTTTCCATCGAAGTGGAAGAAGACGGGTAGTGTTAAAAAAGAAATGAAAAGCTTTAAGTCTGGAGTGCGAAAGTTGTACTTTCGCCTAATCGGCTGCAAGCCGGGTCATCAAAAAAGGACCATTCTCATGGAAGTCAAACTTGTCAAAAAAGTGTTGAGCGTCAATGATACGATGGCGCAGCAGAACCGGCAGTTTTTTTTAGAAAAAAAGGTTTTAGTCCTGAACATGATGAGTTCTCCGGGAGCCGGAAAAACCGCCATTTTGGAAAAAACCATCAAAAGACTTTTACCCGAAATCAAAACGGCTGTGATCGTGGGAGATATTTGCACCACCAACGATGCCGACCGCCTGATTAAAACAGGTGTTCCGGTGGTTCAAATCTGTACCGATCAGTTCGGTGGAGACTGTCATCTGGCTGCCCACGTGGTGCGCAATGCAGCCTCGGATTTAAACCTGGACCATGTTCAATTACTGATTGTGGAAAATGTGGGAAACCTTGTTTGTCCCGCAGAATTTGATATTGGTGAAGATGTCCGGATAGTCGTGTTGAGTGTGACTGAAGGGGAAGACAAACCTTTGAAATATCCTCTCATGTTCAGGGTTTGTGATGCCGCCCTTTTAAATAAAACGGACTTGCTCCCCTATCTGGATTTCGACAAGGAAACCGTTTTAAAAAATATCCGCCAAATTCATCCGGATATGCCCGTTTTTGAATTATCGGCCAAAACCGAAGAGGGATTTTCAGACTGGATCGAATGGCTCAAAAATGAAGTTGAAAAAAAACGGTATGAGTGATAATGTTTGCAGTTAAAATTTCTCCCTATTTCAAAAAGTTATGTGATACCTACCCAGTGCTCAGAAAGATGGTTGAGTTTGATAAGAGAGAAAATGACCTGCCGGATCTGGAATTTACGGATCCGGCCTCAGATCATGGGCAAAATCATAAAATCTCGAATATTGCCATACACAGATATCCCGACAGATTGCTGATTGTTACAACCTTGCAGTGTGCCTCCCATTGCCGGTTTTGCTTTCGCAAAAGCATGGTCGGTTCTCATGCTTTAGCTGCCGGGGGTGCAGTTTCACTTGTTGATGAGCTGCCGGAGCTCATTGAGTATATCCGAAACGCTCCAGGGGTCAGAGAAGTCGTTCTTTCCGGCGGAGATACCCTGACTGTGAAGCCCTGGATACTGGCCTGGTTTTTAAAAAATATCAAACAGATCAGGACCTTGAGAACCATTCGCATTCATACACGGGTTCCGGTATACGATCCTGATCTGGTTTACAGGTATAAAGAGGCCCTGCCATATGTGGATACCATCGTTGTTCATGTCAATCATCCTTATGAAATCACAGATGATTTTAAAGAGGCTGTGGCTTTTCTCAGGAAAAACAGTATTGTATACAATCAATCGGTTCTATTGAAAGGCATCAACGATTCATCAGATACACTTTCCGATCTGTCCTACAAGCTGGTCCAGTCAGGGGTCACACCTTATTATTTGCATTATCTCGATCTGGTTCAGGGTGTTTCACATTTCCGGACTCCCCTCAAAGAGTCTATACAGATGGTTCAAAACCTCCGGGGCAGACTTCCAGGATATATGATACCCAGATTGGTACTGGATATTCCGGGCGGCAAAGGAAAAATTGCTTTGGAAAAACAGATGTTCAGGTTCATATCCGATACAGAAATAATGGTCCGTTCTCCATTGGATGGAAAAGAGTATTATTACAGGGAACAGCTTTAGGGAGGGCGGCATGGTGAAAAATGTTACAAGATAGGTCCGAAAAACGAACATGAAAATCATAGTCAATGCCATACCCATTACCGGGCTTACCACAGGCATATCCAGGTGTTTGAGAAATATGTATCAGGCAATGAGCCGCCTGAACGGCGTGAAGGTGTTCTATTTTAACGGCAATAAGGTGTCTCAGGAAATGCCTCCCGCAGCCCGGCCGAAAAGGTGGATAAAAAATGCATCTTTTATCTGGAAACTCCCGGACCTTGCAGTCTTTGTCTTGCGCAGCGTCCATTGGAT
>SKZT01000217.1 GCA_007127235.1 Desulfobacteraceae bacterium | reverse complement strand
CTGGCGCTGTGCTGATAGATCGCCCTTGCTACCAGCTCCTTGCCGGTTCCTGAATCGCCCCGGATCAGAACCGTGGCGTCGGTGGGGGCCACACGTCCGATAGATTTGTATACTTCCTGCATAGGTTGACTTCGGCCGACAATGGCCTCTCGTGATGAGTTTTGGGAGTCAACATTGAGTTCAACGGGAGAACGCATACATCGTCCGGCTTCCAGAGCCTGACGAATAAAATTAAGCATGTCCGGAATGTCGAAAGGTTTTAAAATATAGTCAAATGCCCCCAGTTTGGTGGCTTTAATGGCGGATTCGGTGGTCCCGTAGGCGGTCATGATAATTACCGGGAGTTTGGGCTCGATTTTGTGAATGGCTTGAAAAACCTCAAAACCGTTCATTCCGGGAAGGCGCATATCTAAAATGACCAAATCCGGAACTTTTTTTTTAACCAACTCCAAACCGGCTTCTCCGGAGGCGGCGTTTTGAACGCTGTAGCCTTCTTCGGTTAAAAGTTTCTGAAAGCTGGTTCTAAGCTGGTCATCATCGTCAATAATTAAAATAGTGCTCAAAAATTAGCTCCTTGATAAGGGCAATGTAATATTAAATGTTGTCCCTTTGCCTTCACGGGAATCCACCTTGATTTTTCCTCCATGCTCCTGAATAATCCTGGAAGCAATGCTCAATCCAAGCCCCGTGCCTTCTTCCTTGGTGGAATAAAAGGGCTGAAAAATTTTACTGCATTCTTCTTTGGAAATTCCCGGGCCGGTGTCTCTGATTTGAATAAGTGCCGAATACTTTTGGGAATCCATATGAATAATATCTTCCTTTATTTCAATATTACCCCCATTTTCCATAGCCTCACAAGCGTTGATTACCAGATTGACCAGCGCTTCTTTTAATTGTTCGGGGTCGGCCTGCGTTTCAGGAATTAATTTGTCGCGAATGATTTTTACTTCAACATCGTAAGATTTTAGGCGATGCCCCAAAAGCTGGATTGTGGAATCAACAACAATAGAAGGGCTTATGCTTTGCATTTTTAACCTGGGGGGCCTGGAAAATTCAAGAAAATTCTGAACAATTGCATCAATGTGGCGGATTTCCTCAGATATGACCTGGATATCATCTTTTTGGGTTTCGGACATATTCAAATCCCTGCCCAGAGAAAAAAGTCTCATTTTGATGGAGGTAAAAGGATTTCTGATACTATGGGCCATACCTGCGGCCAGTTTTCCGACCATGGCCATTTTTTCCGAGTGAAGAAGGTGTTCCCGGCTTTTTTCCAATTCCGAATGAGTCATGTTTACATCTTCGATCAAACCTCGTACACTCCGGCTTAAAGCACTGATCTCGTTGTCAGGAAGGTAAAGTCCGGCTTCCCGGTCAGCTTCGCGGCTCAGCTGTCTCACCGGTCCCAGAATCTGATTCAGCAGCACGTATATTAAAAAAAGCACCATGAGAAAATTCCCAAACAATGCAACCACCGCAATGATGCGAAGGTTGACCGCCTCATTTTTGAAATTTTCTTTTGCAGCGGCAATTCTTGGATACTGCATATTTTTATAGTCCAGGCAAAGCTGTAAAATTTGAAAAAAATGCTCCCGGACTTCAACATGACGTTGGGATCCTTCGGTGCGCATTCCTTTTTCATAGAGAGAAATCACTTTATCTTTGGAATTGAGATACAAATGGTATTCAGCATCTATTAGTGAGATGGTGTTTATCAATTCAGGTGTATCTGCCAAAATGGCAGCATGTTCAAGTCTTTCCTTAAAAACCCGGCGATATGCTCCCAGTTGTCGAAGCCAGTCCGTATCACCGTCAAGAAAGTAATAGGTCACAAATCCTCTCTGGTTTAACAATGCCGTTTCAAGTCCTTCAGCCACCTGGAGGGCTGCCATATCTTTTTCGATGATCTCTGTGAACATGTTGTCCATTTTATACGTATACCAGATCATTACTATTGCTTGGAAAAAAGGAATAATTACCAGGGCTGCCAGAATTAAATAAATCTTTGCCCGCAGACCAATTCTGTTGAAGATACTGCCCGGTTTTTCGAGTTCTGTCCCGGTATCGATATGCATATATTCTTTTTCGTTTGTTTAAATTGGTTTTGAAAAAAACGGATTATAGTCCAAGGGGTGTGATTTTGTCTTCAACTATTTTTGATAGCGGAGAAATTATACTGGTTATAGCGGTTTTGGGGTGAGTGTTTGATGGGAGCATTATTAGTTTCTTTAAAAATTGACTGATTATAACGAATATGGGGGTGATTGGTTATAACGTTCCGCGTGGTGCAAACTTGTAGGGGCGGGTTCCAAACCCGCCCTGAATGCAAGTCCCGACGCATCCCATAACCACCGAACCTGTAAAAACCCCGACAATCCCATGACCATTGAACCCGATATCCCACCAAATGTATAAGGTTTAGCAAACAAGGGGGGCAGGTTTGGAACCTGCCCCTACACATAGCACAAAATACCCATTGGATAATCGTAAGGCGGGTTTCCCCTGTCCCCCCATTTTTCAAAAGGGGGAGCCACAAAAACGCCTTTTGCCAGAGGAGGGCATGAACTTCCCCCAAACACTATTTATCATCTCCTACTTTTTCATTTTCTCCCTTGTACTCAATTTGTGAAAGTTTGTCCCCCCGGTCAGACAATTCCAGTTGAAGTCTTTGTTTTTCGATGTCGGTGCGGCTTTCGATGGTTTTTAGCGCAAGGCGGTAACGCAGATAAATCACCCAGACGACTATTGCCAGAAAAATGAACGCAACGGTTATAAAAAACATTTTATAATGTGTCAGCGTTTCAATACCCGTTTTCCCCAGAAAAGTGATGAGGTTGGGGATAACCCAATAGGCAAAAACCGCCAGAAAGACCAAAAAACCGATGGTAAAAATATTGAACCGGCTGACGCGGGACAATATCATTTCCAGGCGGGTTTCGTGGGAATCATGATCCCTGCCTGAAGAGCCTGGCTTTATTTTATCTCCGTAAAAAAGTGAAATATAGGCATTGACTATAAAAGCGAACAGCAG
>SKZT01000151.1 GCA_007127235.1 Desulfobacteraceae bacterium | reverse complement strand
CTTATGGAAGATCATAAATTACAGGTTTTTTGTGCAGTTATCGAGTATGCCAGTTTTTCCAGGGCCGCAGAGGCCAGGTTTTTGACTCAATCCGCCATAAGTCATCTTATCAAGGGGCTGGAAAGAGATGCAGGAACGCCTCTGGTTTACAGGCATGCCCGGGCTGTTAAACCAACGCCTGCAGGAGCTGTATATTATCGACATGCCAAAAAGATTTTGTCGGGCTATAAAAGGCTGACCGAAGACGTTCATGAGTTACTTCATATTGTAAAAGGGCCTTTGCAAATTGGAGCCGATGCCATCTCAGCGCTTTATTTACTTCCTCAATTATTATATCAATTCAGGCTTGCTTATAACGACGTCATCATTCATGTTTCGGTCAAAGCTCCCGAAATGATATTTCAGGAGCTTTATAGCGGGGAAATTGATTTTGCCATTACACAGGAAACATTGCCCGATAAAGTTGGATTTGAAGAAATACTTGCCGAAGATGAAATGGTTCTGATAGGTTCGGAAAATCATCCATTGGTTGGAAAGCAGCAGCTTTTGCCGGAAGATTTGGTCAGCCAGCCTTTTATATATGTGGGTTCAACCGAGGAAAATTCAGTTTTTACCGATTCTTTTTTTCATAATATCGGGATTGATCCCAAATCTTTAAACATGGTTATGACTACAGAAAGCCAGAGTCTTGCAATAAAAATGGTCAAATACGGCATTGGCTTTTCAGTGGTTTCCAAGTGGGCTGTTTTCAGGGATATTCGGGAAGCCACAGTGGTAATTTTGAAAGCCTCGGATCAAAAATTTTTACGAAAGTTCAAAATGATCAGACTTGAAAAGATTCCCTTAACGGCGGTTGCCAGGGCTTTTTTGCAGTTTACCCAAAATTATTCGTTTTTTGTTCCTTTTTGAAATAAAACTGAATCAAAATATAGGAGAAACATCTCATGCGTCTTTTGGAAAGGGTTTTTTCCGACAAGGAAGAGTGTCCAAGCATACTTATCGCCAATTTGAATTTGGCCTCCGATGTAAGTACCAACCTTTCAAGAATGGAGGAAGTGGTACAGACAGCTCATGAAAAAGGAGCCAACATAGTCATATTTCCCGAACTTACCGTGACCGGATATGTGTGGAATGAAAACGACGGTCATGGCGTCAGAGAACTTCTTGAAGAAGGTGAAAATGACAAAATCCGGCCGACAATCAAGCGTCTTCATGACAGTCTCTGTGAAGATGGACGGGGGCTGGAATACATTTTTTACAATAACGTACGTAAAAAAGAAGGTGATTTTTATAACTCCACGTTTATTCTGAGTACCAAGATTGACTATCGAAAGGAAGAATACATTTACGATAAGGTTTTTCTTCCGCCCCTTGAGCAACAATACTTTCAGCAGGGTTCCGAAAGGCGCCTTACCATAAAAACCAAGTGGGGAATATTCGGATTTTTGATTTGTTACGATCTTTGCTTTGTGGAACTTGCGAGGATTTACGCATTTCGAGACCATGTAGATGCCATCGTCACCATGGCGGACTGGCGTTCAGAAGCATTTCGGGAATATCCGCGCATGAACACCAAGCGTGATCACTACTATGGTTTCCTCTGGGATCTCATGAACTCGTCAAAAGCCGCCTACAATCAGGTTTGGAGTTTAGGAGCCAATATGGTTGGACGTCACGCTGTCACCGGTGATTATTTCTGGGGGGGAAGCGGTATCTGGGCTCCGTCGGGAATGAATATCGTTCAGGCATCCAATATTACTGAAGAATTGATACTGGTTAGAAACGTGGATATCAGGGGGCAGCGCTACAAGGAACGGGATGATTTTAATTATCAAATCGATTTCGCTCGTTTCTACGCGCCCATAAAAGAAGACGGTTCTGCTCCTCAGGAGTGCTGAATTATGATCAACAGAAACGTTACCACTACAATAGATCCGGAAAGTTGCATCGGATGCGGGCTTTGCATTTCGGTCTGCCCTTCGGAAACGCTTTCCATGAAAAACAACAAGGCAGTAGTAACCGGTAAACGTTCCTTGTCGTGCGGCCATTGTGAAGCTGTTTGTCCCACGGGTGCCATCGAGGTAAAAGGTCTTGATTCTGATACGGCTAAATTTCATTCGTTTCAGGTCTCGAACCAGTGGATTCCTTTCGGAAATTTCAATGTATCCGATCTTGTGGGTCTGATGCGATCCCGCAGGTCCTGCCGTAATTATACTGAAAAACCCGTAGCACCGGAGATTCTCCAGGACCTGATAAACGCCGGCATCACGGCTCCCTCGGGAACCAACAGCCAGAAATGGACTTTTATGGTCATTGCCGAACGTTCTTCTGTCATGGCACTGGGGGATAAAGTTGCTGAATTTTTCAGAAAACTAAACCGCATGGCAGAAAAGAAATATCTTCGAAAGGCTTTGAAAATAATCGGGAAACCCTCTATCGACAATTATTATCAAAATTATTACCGATCTGTAAAACGGGGACTGGAAAAATATGAGAAACAAAACAAGGATCTGCTTTTTCATGGGGCGACCGCGGCTATTCTTGTGGGGTCGAGGCCCGGCGGAAGTTGTCCTGCCGAAGATGCCCTTTTGGCAACACAAAATATTTTACTGGCATCCCATGCAATGGGCCTGGGCTCATGTCTGATCGGATTTGCCGTGGAAGCTATCCGGCGGGATTCTTCCATAAAGAATTTTATAGGTATCCCCGACAATGAAAAAGTTCATTCGGTAATTGCTCTTGGGTATCCTGATGAAAGTTATCAAACGGTTTGCCGGAGAAAAAAACCTGTGGTGCGATTTTTTAAAAATTAAGGGAATTTAGAAATGGAGTGCGAAAGCTGTGCTTTCGCAAAAATGCAAAAGCAAAGCTTTTGCACTCCTTTTTTTCAAACTCAAAAACAAGGAAAAAAACCCATGACCCTGAAAGTTATTGCAACTCAAAAAGCCCCCGCCGCAATAGGCCCCTACTCCCAGGCCGTTGCCACCAATCAATTACTTTTTGTCAGCGGACAGTTAGGTTTAATTCCCGAATCAGGACAATT
>SKZT01000272.1 GCA_007127235.1 Desulfobacteraceae bacterium | reverse complement strand
TGAGCATTGTGGGTGCTGTTAACCAGGGCCAGATAGTGGCATCCCAAATTATCCAGGACTTCAACCTGGCCGATGATACACTAAAAAAGATGCAGGTAGCAGTGGTGGGAGGTGGAAATGAAGCGGTTCTGGTTTCATCCGCACTGGCAGAAAACGGTTATCCGGTGATACTGATAGATTCAGGAAAACAAAACGTTTTAACTGATGAACGTATCAGGCATATGACGGATACACGATTGTTTTCCGTGGGGGGAACTATGGGCAGCTTTACCCTTGGTTTGGAAAATACAAATGGAAAGCAAAATGAGTTGGTAGGAGCCATTGTCGTGGCCGAAGGGGCAGAAAAGGTAATGCCTGAAAAACAGATGTCCGGCGATCAGGTAACCACTCTCGAAACATTTATGAATTATCCTGAAGAAAAAATTCCCGCAAAAGTGGCTTTCTGGTTGGATTATTCTGTCCCAGAGAACAAAAATAATGCTGCAAAAGTTCTGAATACAGCCACGGCTTTGACTGAAAAAGGCAAAATTGTCCATGTGTTGATGGAAAAGATGCTGGTGCATGGTATTATGGGCCAGGAAAATTATGACGCAGCCCGAAAAACGGGTGTAAAATTTCTAAGATTGGCTGATCGGACCAGGACACAGTATGCCGAGGAGGGAAAACAGATAAAGCTGACCTTGGAAGACACTACCCTTCCAGGAGTTGAGATTTCAATATATTGTGATATGTTGGTTATACCTGAAAAAATAGTGCCACCTGAAAATACCCGGAAGATGGCTCAGATTTTAATGCAGCCATTAGATAAAGAAGGCTTTATTCAATCACCCAACTCCAGATTTCGTCCGGTGGCCAGCCCCAGAAAAGGCATTTTTTTTGCCGGAAGTTGCCATGATGAAACCGATGAAGATGATCTGAAAAACGAGATTTCTGCAATAGTGGCTGGTATCGGCTATATCGCAAAGAACGGAGTTCCCAAGGGACAGCCGGCGGAGATTTTCGAAAATCAATGTATCAAATGTTTGACCTGTCTCAGGGTTTGTCCCCATGGTGCTGTGATATTGCTAAGTTCCAACAAACCGAAAATTGTTCACGACGCCTGTTTTGAATGTGGCTTATGTGTATCCAATTGCCCTGCCAAGGCGATCAGGCAGGAAGATTTTTCAGATGCACGCATTGTTGAAGGCGTCAATGAGAGCATACCGTTTGTTTTTGCATGTGAGCGATCCGCGTTTTTGGCAGAACGTGAGGGGCATCGGTTGGGGTTGCACTTGAATGAAAAGGTTCATATTCAGCCGGTCAGGTGTACCGGAAGAGTCGGTATCGAAAACATGCTTGAACCTCTGCTAAAAGGAGCCTCGCGTGTAATTGTCGCAGGTTGCCATGAAGGCAACTGTCGATCCATGGAAAGTGGTGTATTCGCCCAAAGGCGTATTTCGCATACGCTTTCGGATCTTGGAATCGACAGGGATAAATTGAGTTTTCACCCCGTTGCAGCCAATGAGCCGGCAAAATTCAAAGAAATTACATCGGATACAAAGTAGAAAGGATAAAAAATGAGCAAGGCAACATTAAGAGACGAGGCCCCGATTTTTTCTCTTTTGAACAAAAGTGAAAAAGGAGATAACATCTCTGAATGCCTGACCTGTGGTGTTTGCAGTTCCCGCTGCTCGTGGTATGATGGGGAAGGCGGACCGGTTCCCCGGCAGATTGTCCGGATGGCACAGCTGGGACTGGATGAACTTTTGATCGAAAGTGGTATGTTGTGGGACTGCATGCTTTGCAACCGATGCACCGAAGAATGCCCCGTGGGCATTTCCATGGAACAGGTGGTACGACGTGCAAGATCCATAAAGGCTGCCGCCCATATTGTGCCCGAAGATCTTAGTAAAGGAATAAAAAACCGTTTGGAACTCGGAGATGTAAACGCCTTAACCAAAGAAGAGTTTGTGGAAACCGTGGAATGGCTTAGTGAAGAACTTTCCGATGAAATGGGAGATCCTGAAGCCATAATTCCTTATGACCAAAAAGGGACGCGGTTTTTATATCTTCCCAATCCCCGTGAACTGGGAATCAATTTGTTGCATCTGACGGCCATGGCCAGGCTTTTTTATTTGTTCAAAGAACCTTGGACCATGTCCAGCCGTCACACGGATGTAACCAATTGGGGTTATTTTATTGGTAAGGACGATATCTGCCGAAAAATGGCCCTTCAAATCGTTGAGGCTGCTGAAGAATTGGAGGCCGACACGCTGGTTCTGTCCGAATGCGGCCATGGTTATTTTGTCTTAAAAACACTTCTGGAAGATCTGATCGGAAGAAAACCCAGATTCAATGTGGTGGCCATGCCTGAGTTGACCTTGCAAATGGTGGAAAACGGCGTAATCGAACTTGACCCTAAAACAATCGATGAACCCGTGGCCTACCATGATCCATGCAATCTGGGAAGAAAATCAGGAATGTACGAGATTCCCAGAAAACTGTTGTCTTTTTGCTGCAAAGAGGTGGTGGACCTGACACCCAACCGGGAACATGCCATATGCTGTGGTGCTGGAGGCGGGCTTGTTCAGGACAGCAACAGTGTCAACCGGCGAATGATTGCAGGAAAACCCAAAGCGGAGCAGATCAAGGCAGCCAATGTGAAACATCTGGCCACTGCTTGCCTGTCCTGCCACCGGCAGCTCGGAGAGCTTGTAAAGCATGATGATCTCGGGGTTAAGGTTCATACGGTGGTCTCTCTGGCGGTGGAAGCCCTTGTAACGAAAAACTCCTAAATATATTCGGAATCTTCGAGTTCCTGAAGTTGTTTTTGAAATTTTGCACTTTGGTTTTCCAGCTTTTCGGTCAGGGTTTCCAATTGGTCAAAGCTTTCTTCAATGGCTGTCTGGTATGAATGGATACTACGTGAGATTTCACCGATTTTTTTGCCATTGCAGTCCTGGGAAGCCTCTACCATGGCCTGGTTTAATATATCGATTTCTTTTTCAAAAGCATCGATATCATTTTCGGTTTTTCGGATTTGTTCTTCCAGAGGTTTCAGGAACCTGGA
>SKZT01000073.1 GCA_007127235.1 Desulfobacteraceae bacterium | reverse complement strand
GTGTCAATCTCCAGCTGCCCTATGACGTTATCGAAAACCAAATCGGAGCAGGGCCTTGCGTAGTTGTTCAGTATCTGATCGAGCAAATTGTTTGCCGATCCCATCGGAATCCATTTTTCGGATTTAAAACCTACTGATATTATTGGTAAAAATATTTGCTAGTCTTAACAACTTTTTCATCGTATTGAGTATATGCCTCAAAAACCTTTCGGAGATGATAAATTTATTGGCAGAAAGAATCAAGCCAGTACCAGGGAAAAAACAAAACAAAAAATCACGACAGGAAAAAGATCGCCGCAATATATTCAATGCCGTTGATTCAATGCTTGATCACATCGCGCAGTTTATAAATAATAGCAAACCTAAAGAAACTGAAATTTCCATTAAGTTGGAACAGACAGTATTAAAGGCTTTTGAAGTTCATTGCGCACAAAAGATAAAAAAATACCGCGATGATCTTGTATCCAAAAGAGGTGATAAAACTTATATTTTTCCGTGGGATGATCCGGATCAATATGAAAAACTGCTTGGTGACAGAAAAAAATTCAAGTCTTTGGTTATGCAATACCTGGAACAATATGCTCATCCAACAGGTCATGGACCAGCTTGCAGTGATCATAGCAGGTACAGGTTGTGCGGATCACGTACCAAACCTCGCACAACCGTGATGCCTGAGGGAAAAAAGAATTTTCCCATTCGCATGGTACAATGCTTGAGTTGTGGACAAAAATTTTCTCTTGTTCCCAGTTTTTTACCCAGAGAGAAAAATTTTTGTTTAGATATAATGGGCCAGGTATTTGAAAATATGCTCCGGTTTAGTGTGAGTATACAAGGGGCAATGCAAAGCCTGAAAATAGTTAAAAAACCCGTTAAGAGCAAACAAACCATTTTAAACTGGCTCAGGTGGATGGGAATGCTTCATCCGGCCACTATTTTAACAAGGGCCGGTATTACAGGCTCGGGGTATTTACAAGAGGACGAAGGATTCGAAAAAGAGCCTGATCTCCGGACGTATTCCGTAGTATTGGTAGATCCCCAAAACATGCTGGTCTGGCATTCGGATTATGTGGACAGCGTTGATGAGCAAACTCTTGTGTCATCATTTGAAAAATTTATCGAAAAAATAGAATTTAAAATCCTGGGTGTAACCAAGGATAAGTGGCTTGCATCAACAAAAGCTGTGAAAACTGTGTTTAAAAATATTTGGATCGGATTTTGCCACCGCCATTACCTGAAAAAGCTATATCAGGATTTGAACATGTACCAACAGCAGACCAATTGTGATCAAAAGACCGTTTCTGCTCTTTATCAAAAGATACTCGGTTCTTCCATGTCTTTACCGTTTCGTTTTTTCTTTTTGCTGTCCATTTCAATACCAATTCCTTACTCAAACAGTTGTTGTCAATTGTGTAATTCAGAGTATATTCTGAAAATCTGAGAAGGTTTTCTCTTGTGTTTTCGTATTTATATCCAAGATTCCTTTTATGTCTTATAAAGTCTTCCAGAGTCTCTTTGAATTTTCCGACGAATGCTTTTTCCGCGTTTGCCATCAGAACACCTCCTCGCCTTTGTTCCAGTCGAATGTCACAGTTTCCAGTGAGCACCTTCTGAGCTGGTTTACATCGATTTTTAAATAGACAGACGTGGATTCGATGTTTGTATGACCCAACACTTCCGATATGATCGGCAAAGGAGTGTTTTCTTCCAGCAGAGCGCTTGCGAGGCTGTGGCGGAGCGCCTGAGGCCCTGTTTTTTTGCCGCTTTGTATTTTAATGCCTGCCTTGCGCATTTGCTGGGTAACGATGCTATGCAGGGTAGGAGCTTCCAGTTTGCCTATTGGAGGGGTTAAACGCAAAAAAATCGAATTTGTCGATTCGCATTCCAGTCTTGCATATTTGAGGTAATCGATGATTGCAAGCCCTACATCCTCCAGCATGGGCAGAACGATCGGCTTTTGTGTCTTTTCCTGAAACAACTCGATGGTATTGTTTTCCCATTTTAAGTTTTCAAACGACAAATTGCATATGTCTTGTGCCCGCAAACCCAATTTCGCGGCAATCAATATTATGGCGTAATCCCGTTTTCCTTTTGGGTTGCCCCTATCTATCGATTTTAAAAGCTTTTCTACCTCCTCTTTCGAATATGCAGAAGGAACTTTTGTTCTCTGTCTGTACCCGTCGCGTGGAACAACATATGCAAAGTCCCTGAGAGTGAAACCCCTTTGATAAAGGTAGTGAAAGAAGGTTCGCAAAGAGCAAAGAGTATTGTGGATTACAGATGGCGAGTATCCGGAAAAAGTCTTTGTAAATCCCAAAACCAAAACTTCGTCCATATCACTTATTTTTTCAACTCCTCGGCTGTTCAGGTAGTCGGAAAATCGCCTGAGATATATCTCGTGCGATTTCAGAGTATCTTCTGATAAACCCTCTGCTCTCTTTTCATCGATGTAGCCTTGGAATAATCTTTGAAATTGCGGATGATAAGATCGTATTGCCTTTTTCGTTCTGGTAAAGACGATTCCGTGCAGCAGGTAATCCGAAAGCAGATTGACTGCTCTGGCGTGACGTCGGTTTTTTGGAGTTGGTTCCCCGTAAACAGTCATACCGTATTCGGTCTCCAAAAAATCCATTCCGACTTTGGCAGTAAAGAGTGGCTTTCTGCTTTGATCCATGTATTTTGACAGACGATTCCAAACCGTAACAAATCCCGCGACACATCGATCCGAATATCGACACTTTTTCAATTCGACCTTTACCTGGTAAATCAGGTCTTCAAGTTTCATTTCTCTGCGGTTCATTATATGACCTCCAATCTTTTTAGGGCGCTGACACGCCGGTTAAAGATTCGGAGTATAATATAAAGTTGTTCAACCTGAAATTGTAAAAAAGTGTTTGAGAAAACTGTGAGGTTGACAAGGTGAGAGTTAAAAACTTTCCATTATCTTTTTCTTTCCATTACCCATTCCGGTATGTACAAAAGTTTTTAAAGGCCCCTACAGAAACATAAAAGCTTCCTGCTTGCTACCTATTGGAAAGGTTCCCTGCCAGTTCTCTCCAGGAGCCGAACTGCGATACAGAAG
>SKZT01000233.1 GCA_007127235.1 Desulfobacteraceae bacterium | reverse complement strand
TTCCTGCCAGATAATAAAGCTCACCGAGTTGATCCATGATCTCGGCCAACTCAGTGCCGGTATTTTCCGATGTTTCTTTTTTCAGTGCCAGGGCCTTTTCCAAAACATCAACAGCCTGTCTATAGTATCCTTCTGATTTCAGCTTATCTGATTGTTTCACCAGTCCTGATATTTTTTCCTGGCTATGAGAAAGGGGAAGTTTCATCCAGGATAATTAAAAAAGCCAATCAACTACGATCCGAAGGTCTCAGTTACCGCAAGATCGGCAAGAAACTGGGAATATCCGAGGGAATGGTTAGGAAGGGGTTAAAAAATATGGATTAACACAAAAAAGGCGAAAAAAGGATAAGTTCCAGCAACAACTTCTTTAACGCCGGATTAAGGGAAGAAGGTATTGCCTTTTGCAGCATGAAATGTCGCATAGGAAAGCTATTCCACGCCCGGCTTTTTCAAAGGAAGTGTTTTTCTATTGGTTAAACATAGGGTTGGTATCCTTGAGGAAATTTTATCGGGAATAATTAAGCTTTGGATAATCATTGTTGACGACCAAGTTATGGTGCCGGGTGAGCTCTGCCGAGATCCAGATAAAAGGGAGGACATTTGTTAGAAATAAAACTGTGAAAACGACGCGACCCGCCCGGTCCCATTAAATGACTATCTCGGAATTTCTATGCTGTTTGACGAGACATTTCCTGATAGGAGAATTCCCAGAGCCCGGCATTATCTTTTGCATGTTCAATCGTCATGCTGACTATGTTACCTTTTATATCAACGTCGATATAGATATTTTCGCTTATTTCTTTTGTCTCCTGTACTTCCTTGTCTGTGAACTCTATGTGAGCTGTATCGGTGTCTGAAAAATATTTCACCCTCATGTGTCATTCCTCCTTAAAAGACCTATCAAAAAATGCGTTATGCACCGTTTCGCCATCGTCGAGCATGATAACCCTCAAATATTTTCCAACTTCTTTTATTCTACCCCATTTTTTGATCCTTCCATCGGATTGTATTTCAATTTTTGCTGGTTTCTCAATAACTGCCTTGATCCAATCCTCCTTGATCTGAGCGCGATCCGGGCGTTTTCTTGTATAATCAAAATATTGCGTGGTTTTCATTTGTCAAAATCTAATCAGATTATTGGTGCCAAACCATTTATTATACGACTCCGTATATCATTTCAAATCGCATATTATTTTCTAAATTTAACCATTCTTCCATCATGCCTTAATCCTTCAATAAATTCAAGTTACGAATTGGTTCGGTATCCTTTAGAAATTTGCGCCGTGATTATTAATGTTTCGGATAATTATTGGTTAATATCAGGCGTGAATGTTAGCGGGCCGCGTTAGCTCCCCCAGCATCCACTCGATGCCATGGTTGAAAAATGGATTGAATAGACCTGCCGGTAAACTACGGATTAATTTTTCACACTTTCATAGAAGGTCAGTTCATTCTAATGGATTATGTAATCATTGATATGCGACCGGACGGAGCTCGTAGATTCGCCCATACTTGGCCGCCAAATCTATATCCCCTTGTCGAAGGGCGGCCCTCACATCATCCAATTTATAAGCATCTTCAACGCTGAGATAACGTGCCCAACCGGTGTCGTCTTCCAGTAGTTCACCATCAACCTTGGCCACATATCGGCCTTCAAGTACATACTTTGTTTTCTTGCGTTTTTTCATCGTTACCGCCTCCGCTTAAATGTATGATCCCATCTTTCTGGATCTGGGCGATAAGCCGTATTCAGAACCACAGGGTTATCAAGCACCATTCTCCATTTCAGCCAGGATTTTTTTTGGGGTATAATCCAACTGTTGTGCGAATCCTTACAATCATAAATCATTTAAAAAAGTTTGAAGCAGTAATGACAGGGCAAGCAGGCCAATCTTACAATGAGGAAATGGCCCATGACAATATTGTCAACCCGTGATTTAAAAATTACCGAGGAAATTAGCACAGGATTGGGAACTGAACTTTTTAGAAACCTCCATTAGCCCTGTAAAGTAGCGGTATGGAGCTCTGCCATAGCTGAAGAAATAACACGAACAGCAGAGCGCATCAAAAACAAAACAAGAGCTAATGCTACCAAAATGTCAGGCCATCCTGAATTAGTAAGCCAAACTGCCCCTGCCGCCACAAAAACCGAGATATTTGATACAATGTCATTGCGTGAGCACTCCCAGACTGAACTCATATTTACATCTTCGTGGCGATGCCTCCATAGAAGAAAAAGGCAAAAGGAATTTGCAACCAGGCCGAGAAGACTGAACGCGGCCATAACCTCAAAGATGGGCACGCTTGGGACAAAAAGCTTGTAAACGATTTGGGCAAATACAGCACATGCCGCCAGAAAAATCAAGCCACCCTTAAAAAGTGCCACCTTGGCCTTTGCAGCAGTACCCTTTGAAACGGCATACAAACTAAACCCATATGCCAAAGCATCACCAAAGTTATCAAGGCTGTCAGCCAGCAGCGCCGTTGATTTGCCATAAAGGGCGGCCATCGCGATAACTATGAACATCAGGCCATTGATGCCCAGCACAATTCTTAGTGTTCCCCGCTGCCGTTGCCGAAGGACATCTATAGCACAATTGTCATCGCAGCAGCCACTCATGCTGTAACCTCGCCGGATAACCTAAAGTTTTTTTATCATGAAAATTTATCAAAATGCACACAGCTTGCACCTCTTCATTTTTTTCCTGCGTATTTTACCGGCCTTTATTTCAGCCAGTTTAACACATCTTTCTTTTTGGGTAATTTGCTGACAATTTTCACTTCGCCGTCAATCACTACTGCGGGAGTTCCGAACACACCATATTCGGCGATCTTCAGGGGATCTTCTACTTTTTCCACATTGGCAGCTGTACCCGATTCAGCCAAGGCCTCATTGACCACCTTTTCCAGTTCATCGCATTTGGCACATCCGGGACCAAGAATTTTGATTTCCTTTCCCGCCAGGACTTTGATTTCCTTAACATTCTCGGACATTGTATGTACTCCTATTTAATTCTGCCACTTCTCTTGGATTTCCAAGGTATTAAAAGCAAAATTTTCTTAAGTTTTCTCTAAAAACAGTTCTTATTCAGTTGTCCAACTTGGTAATCTTTCAAAACATATAAAATTAAAATACGCATCAAAAAAATGGCTTTCAAGTGTCAAAATGACGCTTATGGGGAATAAATCAAGCGGAATAAAATACCCTATAAAGGAGCGTTTTGGGCAAGCGCAAAAAATTTATTTTTGGGGTAGATTCGTTTGCAGAGGAAGGGGGGTACATTTTTTCCTGAAAATAAAAGGGGAGAGGGGTTAAGGCTTTTGAAAAACCTCAATGTTTCCACTGCCGGCCTTCTTTTTCAGCGGCTTCCGAGAGCAGGTAACCCCTATTTTGCCTGTCCGGAAACGCCTATACTCCCTCCCCCAGCCCCTCCCAGAGGGAGAGGAGTTTCCGGACAGGCACTATTTTATCCTAAAGTGATCGCCTCAATATGCTTATTGCTAACACCGATAAACCCATTGGGAAATTTAAATTCCTTTTTGGTCCATTTGCCCTCTTTCTTGAAAATCTCCCTCATTGCAACATCGGTCAAGGGGACAAAATTATCCTTGGATTTCTTTCGAAACAGACCAAAAAACAGACCTCTGATGTCGTAGAAAGAGTTGGCCACCATTTTGGTGATGATATGCACCTGCCGGGTCTGTTCTTGAATATTTTTTGCTATTGTTGTGGCCCGTTTCTTCTCCATTTCATCACCGATTATTTCCATTTCATCATAAAAATAGAAAATTTCTGACCGCTTTATCTGAATCTTTTCAAATTTTTTATATACCGTTGTCTGATCAATAAATAAGCAGGCGTTATACATGAGAATTGCATTATCATAGCATTTCTCATTCTGATTCCGCCAGAAAATGTTGGAGCTGTTCAGCAGGTCGGTCGTTCTGAATGACTCACTCGGCACATCCACCATACCGGAATACTTTTTTCCCATGGATGTAATAATTGCCAGTTTTCTCTGTAAATCGGCCATAAGCTTTCTCTTTTTTTATATCATAAGGTTATGTTTTGAAATTCAAGAAGCGGTATCAAAAATCCGGTTCGTGAAATCATGCCATAGCGGGCAAAAATTTTCAGACAATCGTGATCATCATGCCCGTATCTGGATGAGTGATAACTTAAATCAATCCGGTATAATCGGTAAACAAATTTATTTTATTACAATAAAAAAAAGACCGTGGCAAGGAAGATGCTCCTGAATTTATCGACTTGACCCGGAAGGTTTCCTGATTGAGCGCATAGGGGCAGCCGGTTACACGACGACAGATCTCCAATTCGACAAACGAAGTTTAGGTCAGGCTGCAAGTGGTCAAGATTGTCAATGGTATTGTTGGGAACTGGTTGGAGGCGGCAAGATGTGTGAGTGTTTATGTTTCAAATTTTCCCGGAAAAGTCTCGGTAGCGTACCAAAAAACGTGAACATCGAGTATAGGAAACTGATAAACAAAGTGCATCGGTACATAACAAGGTGTGCTCAGAGACGTGAAGGGGGAAAGGCCGCAAGCCTTTCCCCTGCTTATTTATATCATCAGCTTTAAGGACAGTTTGTAAAGGTAACCGTTCCGCTTTCATGACTCTCCCAAAATTCACTGAATTCTACGTCAAATTCAAGATAATTAACCCAAAAAGTGCCATTCAAAGTTGGCAGATTTAGACGCAGTTGGCCGTTTCCTGTATCCCGCCATGGATATGGCGCAAGGTCTTGGGAAATATTCATGGTAAAAAAAACCTCATTTCCTACAATCACAGCGGCACCATTCATAATAGCAGGATCAATAGCAGGATCAATATTCGGATCATCTATTACCCCTTGTAGTGTAAAGCCGGAATCTCCCATATGAGTCATCCCAACCCTCATCAACCGTGCTTCATTTGTTGATCCTTCCGAATGCAGTGACCAACAAAGCTCACCCAGATAATCAGCGGTCAAAGCTTTTGGCATGTATGAAAAAATCGTTGCCGTTATAATCGCCACAAACAAAAATACTCTCTTCACATTTTTCATTTTTAAAATCTTCATTTTTCTCTCCCGATTTTGAGGACATCGTTTACATATTAACCTCTTTCCCACGCTCTGCGTGGGAAAGCATATGAAAGCAGCAATAATTGAAGTTGCCTCGACAGTTCCCACGCAGACCTTTAGCTCCTGCACTCGTAACAGGTATAGCAGAGACATGGTTGCGTCTCACGCAGAGCATGGGAACGAGAAAAAAATGCAAAAGCACAGCTTTTGTACTCCTTCAACAAACCACCCATCACCCCCAAATCCGTTACAATCAGTCAATCTCTGTCAGTGATCACGGACAGGGGTTTGATCCCGACATTCTGAATAACCCGATTAAAAAGACCGGCTTTGGTTTGATAAGTATCAGGGAGCGTGCCAGTTACATTGGTGGAAGCATGATCATCGACAGCACTCTTGGGAAAGGTAGCAGATTTACTCTCACTGTTCCTCTCAACATAGGGAAATACAATGAATCACTGTCAGTGGATTCCATGCGGACCTTTAACGCATACAGACAGAATGGCTGTACACAAAAAAAAGCGCACCACTTTTCAATGGTGCGCTTTTAACGATCTGGCTACTTTTGACTATTCTACAGTTACATTGACTGCCGCAGGTCCTTTTGGCCCCTGGGTGATTTCGAATGTTACACGGTCGCCTTCATCAAGAGATTTAAATCCGCTTGCATTTATTCCTGAATGATGTACAAATACGTCCGGACCATCTTCCTGTTCAATGAAGCCATAGCCTTTGCTGCTATTAAACCATTTTACAGTTCCCTTTGTCATAGAAGCACCCTCCTTTCTTAAAAATTCTCAGGTCCACAACTTCAGGATGCCACTTTGACAAATGGTATTTCCTTTCATCGAAACCAGCTTGCCTAAAATAGACAAACTTTGATTGAGTGGCTTGAATTATAAACAGTTTTATTAAAAAGTCAAGAAAATTCCAATAGCTCTAATTGAGCTATTAATAATCTCATGAAAGGGCCGATATTCGGTTAAACCTCCAACAATGACCAATGAATCTTGCATATGCATCCTGTGACTGGTAAATCATTTTGTGGGCAGTTTCAGGACAAAAGGAAACGCCATTAGCCCTATCAAGGCACTGATCATATAAGTTGTTTTCAAACCAACCATATCTCCAAACCAACCCACCACAACCACCACGGCCGACCGGGCCATAAAGGAAAACATCATGAAAAGACCGTTGGCTGCAGCAGGATTGCTTTTTGCATGCTCCTGCACCATGGCAAGCATCACCGGTGTTGTGGAAAGTACGGTAAATCCTGTCAATATCAACGTGGCAAAGCGAAGGCTTCCGGAGCTGATGGCGAACAAAAAAAGCCCAATGGGAGCCCCCAGTAAAGAAAACATCAAAAGGTTGCGCCGTCCGAATCGATCACTGAGCATCCCCGCGCAAAGGGCTCCGACCACACCGGCTCCCTCGAATATCGTCAGACCAAAACCCGCTATCAAAAGATTTCCTGTCTCCTGCTCCAGAAAAGTCGGTAAAAACGCCGTCATGGACGCATGCATGAATCCGCGTGCACAAAGAATAGCAATTAATGGCGCCATGAAATAGCTGATCTGGTTCCACACGATTTTCAGAGATTCCCTTTTTACCGCTTTAACAGCAGGATTAACTATGCGAAACCGAAAGTAAAGCCACAAAGATGCCAAGACACCAAAAACCATGATGGGGTGGAAACCATCGAGACCATAAAGCGCCACCCAGGCCACCGCCACCAAGGGTCCTACAGTTCTTGCCATTTCACCGCCCACCATGTAAAAACTCATCCCTTTTCCCACACTCGGTCCGGAAAATCGGGCAATCATCACAGGTAGGGGCACATGAAAAACGGCTACACTGATACCAGTCACAAACATCAGCAGCAAAAGGACGCCGTAATTAGGCGCAAGCCCTATCAGGCTCATGGGTATTGCGGTTCCGGCAGGTGCAAGAACAACAAAATACCGGATATTGAAACGATCCACCAATGTTCCAATGTAGGGATTCATCAGTGCCGGAATTTGCATGACCGTACTTAAAAAACCTGCCTGAGCCAATGTCATGGACAGCTTGTTTATCAAAAGAGGCAAAAGGGGAGCCAGAAAGCTGGGATAAATGTCATGAATAAAATGGCAGACCGATAACCCTGCCACTTTTCCTGTTTGAAATTTGGATTCTACTGCTGCGTGAGAATCTTGATCATTGGACGGCATGTGAATTCAGTTTTCAGTTAATGTTTTATTATTGCACTAAATAAATCGTTTCATCAGCTCATCTATGACACCATCCACATTTGCCGGTGTAATGTTATTTTTTTTACAGGCTTGTTCCACCTTTTTTATCCGAGCAGGACTGCTCATATTATCAAGACGGCGAAAAACGCCCAGTCGTTTTCCTACCTGATATATGCATTGCATCTCAGGGGGCATATCCAGAAATTGTCTGATTACTTCTAACATTTTATCTTTATCATCTGGAAGCTTTCCTTCAATTTCTTCAAAAAGGTTTAAAACATGGTCACTTTTAATTTCACTTTCAATACCTTCCAACGATTCGATAAAAAGCAGAATCTCCTCTGCTGTTTCCACATCCGTTAGTTTTTCAAACCTGCCGGCTTCCCAATCATCAAAGAGAGACACCACATTGGGAATGGCCAGGGAACGTAAACGAATAAACTCAGGGTCGATCTGGTTTAGTGCGTCAGCGGTTTCCAAAGCATGTTCACGGGAAAGCTTTTTCCCCCCCAAACCCGGCATAACATACTCGGAAAGCTGTATTCCTGCTTTTTTCACTTTCAATCCAGCTTTGATATGTGTGGCTTTGGTCACCCCTTTTTTGACCATTTTAAGCACACTGTCAGCACCTGATTCCATCCCGATATGAATGCGGTTCAAACCTGCATCGGCCATGGTCTCAAGATCTTCGTCCTTAATCCTGGCAACGGTGTGAGATCTGGCGTATGAGGTAATTCTTTCAACCCAATAAAAGTGATGTTTCAACCGCCTCAGGATCCTGATCATGTCCGGTGGAGGAACAATCAAACTGTTGGCATCCTGAATAAAGATGGACCGCATGCCGCCGGAAAACCAATTTAAAGCCGCATTAAAGGCCTGTACCTCATCATCCGGAATTTTTTTATTCAGATCACTTAATTTCGAACGCTCAATACGGCCGAAAGAATCCACATTTTTTCTAAGTGAATCCACATGCCCTGCAACCGTGTCGATGTCTTCGAACACATGCTCAATGGGGCGAATGGAAAAACGTCTTTTCTTATATATGGGGCAAAAAGTACAGCGGTTCCAGGGACAGTTTCGAGTCACCCGAATCAGCAGACTATAGGCCTCACTGGGAGGACGGATAGGGCCTTGTTCAAAACCGTGATAGTCTTCAATATTTTCTTTTTTCTTCTTCATCGTTTTAGCTGCCATTTTAAAATTGGTTTTTCAAAAAGCTGATATTGTCATAACCGCTCATTCCATGATATTTTCTTATTATGACATATCCCTCAAAAACATTTTATAAAAAAGCGAAAGGGCAAAATTGAAAAAATTTTTTTTCTTCTCCATCATAATTTTTCTTTTTATATGTTCTTTTCTCATGTTAATGGGCTACCAGGTTTTAATTCGCTATTCCCAAACACCGGCTTCAAGTATTTCTGACCCGCACATGGTAACTATACAAACCGGAAAAAGCTTTCAATATATCACCGACCTTCTTTCTGAATATGGTATCATTGATAATCCTTTTAAATTCAAACTCTACGCACGTATCAAAGGATTCGATCGATCAGTAAAAGCAGGTCAATACCTGCTGTCTGCAAACATGCCGCCACAGAGTATTATCGAAGCCCTGGTTTCAGGAAAAGTTTATCTTTATCGTGTCACCATTCCCGAAGGGGCCAATCTCAGTGAAGTGGCCTTGATATTGGAGAATACAGAACTGGTCAAAAGTTTTGACTTTTTGTCTGCTGCAAATGATCCAGCGTTTGCTGAACAGTTGGGAATCAAGGCAAAAAATTTTGAGGGATACCTGTTTCCGGATACCTATTTTTTTGAAAAAGACGTTACCTCGCAAAAAATAATATCGACTATGGTCAGACAGTTTTACAATACATTCAATCCGCTGTGGGAAAAACGTTCTCCAGATTTTCACTTTTCCATTCATGACATTGTCACACTGGCATCAATCATTGAAAAAGAGACCGGGTTGGCCGAAGAACGTCCCCTGATCTCTTCGGTGTTTCACAATCGGCTAAACAAAAACATGCGACTCCAAAGTGACCCAACCGTCATTTACGGAATAGAAAATTTTGACGGAAATATAACTCGAAAACATCTACGAACCCCAAATGCTTATAACACCTATACCATCAGGGGACTTCCCCCCGGACCCATTGCCAATCCCGGCAAAGCCTCGCTTGAAGCCGCTCTTTTCCCCCTGGAAAGTTCTTACTTGTTTTTTGTCTCGAAAAATGACAAGAGCCACTTTTTTTCAACCAACTATACCGATCATAAGGCAGCGGTAAGAAAGTATCAACTCAACCAATAATGTTTTTTATATTCAAGGTTCAGTTCGATTCCCCCTAAAATGTTATAATCAGGAGTTTTTCTATATGAACATATCTAAAATATCCACCGGGCAACTGGCAGGTCAAAAACTGATGGTTGGCTTTGACGGATCTGAACTTGACCCGGAACTGAAATTTTATATAGACAATTTAAAAGTAGGCGGAATTATTCTTTTTTCCAGAAACATCTTGTCGCCACGACAACTTGAGGATTTGTGCACTTCAGCACAAGACTATGCCGCATACTGCGGACAACCTCCCCTTTTCATCGGGATCGATCAGGAAGGCGGCGTTGTGGCCCGTCTCAAACCACCTTTTACCCAGTTTCCGGGAAACTCGAAAATGCGCAGTATCGAGGATGCCATGGAATTTGCAAAAATAACCTCCAGGGAACTCAGCGGGGTCGGAATCAATATGAACATGGCTCCTGTTATGGATGTTGCTCCGGAAGGTATTGGCAGCATCATGTCAAAGCGGGCGTTCGGTTCAGATCCTGAATGGGTATCAGCACTAGGTATAACAGTGATTGAACATCTTCAAAAAGGTAGAGTCTTGGCCGTAGCAAAACATTTTCCGGGTATCGGCCGCACAACACTCGATTCTCACCTGGACCTGCCTGTGTCGGATACAACTTTAAAAGAACTTAAAAATTTTGATATTCCCCCTTTCAAGGCGGCCATCGAAAAAAATGTCTCCGGAATAATGCTTTCCCATATTAAATACGAAAAAATCGATAAGGCTTGGCCTGCCAGCCTTTCAAACATAATTGCGAAGGATATGCTCAGAAAAGAACTGGGATTTCACGGGATCGTAATCACAGATGACCTGGACATGGGAGCCATAGAAAAACATTATGACATAAAGACATCGATCGATAAAATTTTCGAAGCGGATATTGATATTGCTCTCATTTGCCACCCGGGGCCAAAAATACCCGAAGCTTTCGAGATGTTTAAAACAAAAATCAAGAGCAATGAAAATTCCAGGAAAAAAGGATTGGCTTCGGTTCAGCGCATTCTGGAGATGAAAACCCTTTTTAACATTTAGCATTTAAAACTATGGCCCTGGAATACACATCCGCATCCCTTGAGCACTTTTCTCCCTGCAGCAGCCGATGATATCCGGAAGCTGCGACCATGGCGGCATTATCTCCACATAAAGAAATGGATGGAATATGCACAGATAAGCTTTCTTTCCGAGCCTGCCGATTTACTTCTTCTCTTAAACGGCTGTTAGCGGCAGCTCCTCCCACGATGGATATATGGTGGTATCCTTTGTTTTTTGCAGCATTGATTATCTTAAAACAAAGAACTTCTACCACAGCTTCCTGAAAAGCCGCCACAATGTCATTGATTTGTTCCTCATATTGATGCATGTTGGCCTGGATATAGCGATTAACCGCAGTTTTAATCCCGCTGAAAGAAAAATCATAGCTTTGCTTATCCAGATATGTTCTTGGAAAATGGATTTTTTCGGGATCACCCTTTTTGGAAAGCCGGTCAATGATTGCCCCTCCCGGATACCCCAGTCCCAGCATTTTGGCCACTTTGTCAAAAGCCTCTCCGGCGGCATCATCACGGGTTTGCCCCATCAGTATTGCATCTGTATGAGATTGAACATCATATATGGCCGTATGCCCTCCGGAAACAAGAAGGGATACAAAAGGAAAAGAAGGCGGTTCCGGTTCCAAAAATACCGAATTCAAATGCGCCTCCAAATGATTGACACCCACATAAGGTTTTTTTAAAGCATAAGCAAATGACTTTGCAAATGAAAAACCTACCAGGAGCGCCCCCACCAGACCCGGCCCCTGTGTGACAGCCACTGCGTCCAGTTCATGTTTTTTAAGCCCGGCTTTTACAATGGCTTCATCCACTACGGGAACCACAGCTTCCATATGTTTTCTGGAAGCCAGTTCGGGCACCACCCCGCCATAAGG
>SKZT01000206.1 GCA_007127235.1 Desulfobacteraceae bacterium | reverse complement strand
CTTAGTATTCCGACGGGTCGTTTTGGTTTTATTCATGGTAGTCCCGGAGCCACCATGAATCCTGTTGCCGGTCCAAAATAGCCTTGGCAAGTTGTATTCCGACATCGGTTGTCAGGCGGTTGAAAACGTGGTCAAGCCATTTATTTGCGTGAGATTTGCCCAGGTCGGACAAATTTTTTAATTCCAGTATCAAAGAAAGTTGATCGGCATCCCTTGCCAAAAGGGCTTCTGGTGAGTTACCGTGTTTAAATTCCTCGATAAGGGCTTTCAGGTTATTTCCAAAGGGTAAACAGCGTGTCATATGGGAGACCGCTTTTTTTTCATCGGCGGTTACATAGTTTTTTTGAAAATAATTCAAATCGCCGGTTCTGGATTCGGCAAGATCATGAACCAGGCAGAGGGAAATCAGCTTTTCAGCGTCTAAATGGGGCTGTAACTGAGCCATGACATAGGCGATCAGGGTGGTCACAAAACAGTGTTCGGCCACCGATTCATTTCCGGTGCCCAAAAACTGAAAACCTGACCGTGGTATTTTTTTCAACAGACGTCCTTCAAATAAAAGGTCAATGACATGTTTTAGGTGCATAAGATTTCCTCATTGGTTATTCCTGATTAGCTTGGGTATCCTGGCAACTTATAGCATGATCGGCCAATTTTCAAACAAAATGACACCTTTTTATTTTTTTTGACCCCCCTCAATTAAATTCGGATAGGGACTTTGATTCAGTATTGAAATCTGAATAAATTTTATGTATAAACAAACATTTAGGTTTTATATAAAAAAGAATCGAAGAATTTTTTCACATTGGAGTATAAATGCTTCCTGTAGAAATAGACTATTTTCATTTAATCGCCAACGCAAGCTTGGTTGTGCAGTTTGTATTGCTGGTGCTTGTATTGTTCTCAGTGGCATCGTGGGCCATAATATTTATTAAATTCAAGTATTTGAGAACAGCGTTCAGGGAATCAGCAGAGTTTACAGAGTTTTTCTGGAAAAGCCGGGACTTATCGGGTGCTTTTGCCAAAGCGAAACAGTATAATGTCAGCCCGGTTGCCCGGGTTTTTCGAATAGGGTATCTGGAATTAAAAAGGATCAGCCGGATTGGAGCGCCCCCTGTAAAAGAAAAAACCGAGGACGATCCGGTGCTTGACCCTAGTTCCGGCGGAGACAGCTATCAGAGGGCATTTCGGCGGGCTATAGCATCTGCTAAAGAAAAGGCTGGCAGCGATGCGCTTATCAACCGGATTTCCGGCAGTGATAACGTTCAAAGAGCGTTGCGGCGGGCGATCACCTCTGAAATTTCCAGGATGAGCCAACTGGTTCCTTTTTTGGCCACTACCGGCAATACATCTCCTTTTATAGGTCTCTTCGGAACGGTATGGGGAATTATGGGTTCTTTTCATGGTATAGGGGTAAGAGGTTCGGCCAATCTCGCCATAGTCGCACCGGGTATTGCGGAAGCCTTGATTGCTACGGCTGCGGGTTTGGCGGTTGCGATTCCATCCGTGATTTTCTTTAATCATTTTACCCAGAAAATTCGGACTATTGAAGCTGAATTGCAAAGTTTTTCGGCGGATTTTATCAACATTATCGAAAGGGATATTTTCCAAAACAAAAGGAGCGGCAGATGAGTCATACCGGAGGGCCTGACCGGCTCATGTCCGATATTAACGTTACACCATTTGTGGATGTGATGCTGGTGCTGCTGATTGTTTTTATGGTGGCTGCGCCAATGATGATTGAAGGTGTTGAAGTATCACTTCCTCAAGCCACTTCAAAACCTATGGAAGCCGAACAGGAACAATTGATTGTCTCTTTGAACAAAGAGGGGGAAATCTTTTTGAATGATTATAAAGTTGCCCCTGGTGAACTGAAAGAAAGGTTGGGAGCGATTGTCATGGGACAACCGGATCGTGAAGTATTTCTGCGGGCTGACAGAGAAATTCCATATGGTGTTGTTGTCAGGGTGATGTCGGAAATTAAAGATACCGGTGTCGAAAGATTGGGCATGGTGACAGAGCCGCAAGAGTTTCATGAAACGAATACTGCAAAAGATAAAAAATTATAGAAAGTATACCGGCATTTCATCCCCTTATCAGGAAATGAATGAAGATGATCCAAGTACCAAAAGGATGTTATGGCCTGTTGCGCTTTCATTTTTCGGTCATGTTGTGCTTATTGCCTCTATGATTTTTATTCCTAAAGTAGCATTTGACAGCTCGCATACACCGGCGGTCATTAATGTGCGGATGGTTTCCCCTGGAGATCTCGGGCCCTATCTCGGATCTGATCCTGGCCCCGGCAGAGCGACGGAGCAAAAAGATGAGATTCAAGTGGCGGCAAAGGCCACGGAAGATTCAACTCCAAAGGCAGAGGTTAAGCCTGCACCCGAACCTGAGGTTGAGCCAAAGGTGAAAGTAGAACCGGTAGAACCGCCGAAAAAAGAAGTCGAAAAGAAAACCGTGGCATCTGTTAAAACACATGAGGCAAAGCCCGAAGTATCTCTTGCGCCCAAGCTCCCAAAAGAGCAACCCGTGGAAAGAATCGAGGTGAAAAGATCCCTTAAAAGGAAAACCTTTAAACCTTCCGAGGTGGTTCGAGGTGCAATCGAGCAATTGGAAAGAGAGCCGGAAGATACCGGTTACAGAGAGCTTTCCGAGGCCCTTGCCCGACTTAGAGAAGATGTGGAAAAATCGGCTCCTCCAAAAAGCCTGCCGGAAACATCCGGTAGCGGATCTCCACGCGGGTCCGGCGGAGGTACCGGGACGGGTTCGGGTGGCGGTGGCGGTGGATTAGGTTCCGGTGAAATCATGGAGGTATATCGTAGTGTGATTGCCCGTCATATCCAGGGAAACTGGGCTTTTTTAGAGCAATTGGCAAGAGGCCATGGTGATTTGGAAACCCTGGTAGGTATAAAGATAATGCCCAATGGTGAGATACAGGATATTTGGTTTGATAAAAAATCGGGAAACTCTTATCTGGATGAATCGGCCATGAGGGCCATCAAAAAATCCAACCCGCTTCCACCGTTACCAAGAGATACCGGGCGTTTTTACATGATCGGACTCCGTTTTACACCAAAAGGCTTAGACGGATAGCTGCCGGAAAAATCGTTCGGAAAGGCGAAGCCTATACATCAATGTGGTGATATAGCTTTTCCTGAGTTGAACATCGAGTTACAGGAGCCAATCGTTTCATGATGACTGTTTTTTATGGTTTTCGAAACAGACTTTGGTGTTTTGTTTTGGGTATATTGCTATCTGTTATGTTGCCAAATGTCCCTTATGCCAATGCTCAATATGATTATATAGATATTACCAAACCTTTTTTGAGAAAAATCCCGATTGCCATTCCGGTGTTTAAGGCTATCAATGGAACTGCCCCAGAGAGAGAAACTGGTGAAAAAGGAGCTGAGATTTTATCCGATACCTTGGCTTTTACCGGCTATTTTTCCCTACTCGACCGGAAGGCGTTTCTGGTCGACCCTCAAAAGGCGGAAATCACCCTGGAAGGCATCAATTTCCGGAATTGGACGGTTTCTGGTGCTGAATTACTGATAACAGCCGGTGTTGTTATTCATGATGATATTCTTCATCTGGAGATGCGCCTTTTTGACACCTTTCAACAAAGAATGATTGTTGGTAAAAAATATACAGGGGCACCTGAGGATCTGCGAAAGATTATTCTCCGGTTTGCCGGAGAAACTGTTTTTTATCTGACCGGAAATAGGGGGATATTCGACAGTAAAATTGCGTTCATCTCCACAGGAACAGGTCACAAGGAAATTTATCTCTGTGATTTTGACGGCCAGAATGTAAGGCAGTTTACCCACCATAATTCCATAACATTGTTTCCCGCATGGTCAAGCGACACCCAATGGATCGCCTATACATCCTATGCGCAAGGTAAACCCGATCTGTACATTCAACATGTTAAAAAAAAGCGGGGGTTTATTGTTGACAAGGATGGCCTGAACAGTTTTCCCGCCTGGGTACCCGGTAAGTTCGAGTTGGCGGCAACCTTATCTTTTTCAGGCGATCAGGAAATTTATCTGTTGAGCGGTGAAGGTAAGATTATCAAACAATTGACAAATAATAAGGAAATCGACGTTTCCCCCACATGGTCGCCGGATGGCAAAAAAATGGCATTTGTTTCAAGACGGGCTGGAAGTCCTCAGATATACATCAAAGATGTGGAAAACGGAAACGTTCGCCGGCTTACTTTCCAGGGCAATTACAATACGCAACCGGCCTGGTCGCCGCTGGGGGACAAGATCGTATATTCATCCATGGACCGCAGCGGTTTAAATATTTCCATGATGGGAGTTGACGGATCCGGGCCGATTCAGTTAACCCACAAAGGAAGTAATGAGTCGCCTTCATGGTCTCCTGACGGAAGTATGATTTTGTTCAGTTCAACACGGGAAGGACCTTCAAGGATTTATGTGATGACCGCTTTTGGAGGGGATCAGAGACGACTGCTCAGTTTGCCCGGAGAACAGAGTAATCCGAGATGGTCGAATAGCGTTGGAGATCATTGGGATTAGTGTTTTTGTAAAATCTTCAGGATCGGAGAGATACTTATTTTAATTTATCATGAAAAATAAATAAAATTGGGGAGGAAAGAAATGAAGCAAAAGATTGCGCTGGGTTTTATTTTGCTTTTGGTAATCGGGTTAATGATGTCGGCCGGTTGTTCCAAAAAGCAGGTTCAGCCGGACGGTTCGGCTATTGGTACAATTGATCCCTTTGATTTGGCCCATGAAAGAGCGTTGTCTCCGGAGGAAGAGGCAGCCAAGAGGCGAGCTATTGAAGAGCAGCTTCTTATGGACGAGCAGCATCTGACAGACGAGCAAAAAAGACAGGCAATGCTCAGGCAGCAATTTGTTACGGAAGACATATATTTTGGTTTCGACCAGGCGGTTATTACACCGGAGGCACAGGAGGTCCTTAGAAATGTAGCTGAATTTTTGAGGGAAAACCCGAGGGTTTCCATGGTGATTGAAGGTCATTGTGACGATAGAGGAACCGCAGAATACAATCTTGCTTTGGGAGAACGTCGGGCATTGGCCGCAAAAGCTTTCTTGATGAATATGGGCATTTCCGGTTCCCGCTTGATGACCATAAGTTATGGTGAAGAGCGGCCCAAGGATCCACGAAAAACCGAAGAGGCCTGGGCTAAAAACCGTCGAGCTCATTTTGTTATTCGATAAAAACAGGATCATAAAAATTTGAATATGAAAAGATTTATAATAGCCGTTATTGGAATTGCATTTGTCTGGGGATGCGCCGGCCAACAGGATGTTATTTTTTTGGACAACCGTCTATCGCGGCTGGAATTAAAAAGCGCGGAAATGGAAAAAGATCTAAAGAATGCCACTGATGAACTTGAATCGAGACTGGCCGATTGGGGAGATACCAAAAGCCGTCAGGAGCTGGATTTAAGAAGTCAGTCGGCATCGTTGCATGTGGAAATTGACAGTTTGAAAGAAAATTTGCGAAATTTCAGTGGGCGACTTGAAGAAATTGAGCACAGAATGAATCACGGTGCGGGCGGCTTTGAAAAAAATATGGGGCAAATTCAAGAGATGACTGATCATCACAACGAGCGCCTTTTGCGACTGGAAAGGTATTTAAATCTCGAACCCATGGAAAGAAAGGCCACCATTTCTCCGGCTCCTGTTGATATGCCCCCCCTGGATAGGTCACTGGCAAAAGAATCGGCAGATGCCCGGGATGCCGAAAAAGAACTTTCGGATATCGATCTTTATATGGTAGCTAAGAAGGCTTTTGATCATGGGGATTACGAACGTGCCAGGCAAGGATTTCAGGATTTGTTGAGAAAATTTCCCGAGTCTCAAAGGGCTGACAATGCCCAGTTTTGGTACGGGGAAACTTATTATCAGGAAAAATGGTATGAGAAAGCTATCCTGGAATATCAAAAAGTGGTTGAAAAATACCCCAAAGGCAATAAAGTAGCAGCGGCATTGCTGAAACAAGGTTTCTCCTTTCTAAATCTTGGGGACAAATCCAATGCCCGGTTGGTCTTTAGGGAGGTTGTAAATAAACACCCCAATTCCAACGAGGCGGCTGTGGCTAAAAAAAAGATAGCGGAAATTTAAGTCTTTGGAATGAACCGAGCTGGATGTTGAAAATTATCGGAATTGATCCTGGCCTTGCTGCAACGGGCCTTGGCATTGTGACAGGCTCCGGGGGAAAAATCACCGGGTATAGCTATGGCAGTATCCGCACTGCCCAGAAAATGCTTCTTCCTATGCGCCTGGATAAGATTTTTTCAGAACTTTTTGAGGTTCTGAATTATGAAAAGCCTGATTTCATGGTGTTGGAAGATATTTTCTCCTTGAAGCAATACCCAAAATCAGGACTGATGCTGGGAAAGGTAGCCGGAGTAATCCTGCTTGCCGGATGCCGGGCTCACATATCAGTTGCGGAAATATCGGTTAGAGAAGCAAAACAGGTATTGACAGGCAATGGAAATGCCGACAAGGCCCAGCTGGAAAGGGCTGTAAGAAGCCAATTGGGGACTGATCTTCCCATTCGGCCCGACCACGCCTCCGATGCATTGGCCCTTGCCCTGATAGGTTTTTATCGGAACCAGGCTGATTTTTGATTGTTTTCATAGAAAAACTGACCCCAAATTTTTTTACAGCCGGGAAAAATGATTCGATGATTGGTTATATCGAAGGCAAATTATTAAAAAAAGTCGAGGACCGTGTTCTGGTCTTGGCCAACCAGGTTGGTTATGAAGTGGTGGTGCCTGCTGTGGTGATGGATAAACTTAAGGAAAAGTCCGTCGGCGATGATGTGGCATTCTTTATTTTTTATCAGCAGAGTGAACGCCAGCCCAAACCAGTTTTGATTGGTTTCACTTCTGATTTAGAGAGAGATTTTTTTCAGTTTTTTATCACTGCCGAAGACATCGGTCCCCTAAAAGCCGTCAAAGCCATGAGCATCCCGGTCGGTGAAATTGCTTCTGCAATCGAGGCCAAAGATATTCAAAAATTAAAACAACTGAAAGGCATCGGCGGCAGAACCGCCCAGAAAATTATTGCGACTCTCAACGGAAAGATGGCGAGGTTTATGGGCAATATTCCAACTCAAAAACCCGGGGAAACAAACGTTGAGGATTTTATATTCCCGGTGCTGGATGTGTTGGTAACCCAATTGGGGCATAAGACCATGGATGCCAAAAAGATGATTAATGAAGCACTGCAAAGAAACCCCGATATTTCTAACCCGGAAGAACTCTTTGATGAGGTATACAGAGGGCCGTCCCATATATGACCAATGAAATCGGTACCTATTCATCGAAACCCCACGGTATTGTTACAGGTCAGTGCATTGCCATGGACCAGCAGGCCGAAATTCTCTCATTACGCCCCAAAAGGCTTTCTGAATATATCGGTCAAGCCGAAACTGTGGAAACTTTTGAAATTGCAATCGAAGCTGCCAAAAAACGGGGTGAACCTTTGGACCATGTTTTGTTTCACGGCCCCCCGGGATTGGGAAAAACCACGCTGGCTCACATTATCGCAAATGAAATGGGAGGCACCCTGACGGTTTCCTCGGGTCCGGCACTGGAAAAGGGAGGTGACCTGATTGGCATTTTAACTCACATTCAAAAAAACGATGTGTTTTTCATCGATGAAATTCATAGAACCCCAAAGGTGGTCGAAGAGTTTCTTTATCCGGCCATGGAAGATTTTGCGGTTGATTTTATTTTCGATAAAGGTGCCCATGCCCGAAGTCATCGGTTTCGTCTTCAACAATTTACCCTCGTGGGTGCCACTACACGGGCGGGCCTTCTTTCGGCTCCCTTGAGAGACCGGTTTGGAATATTTCGGAGCCTTGATTTTTACAATGTCGACGAGCTTGTTACTATTGGTAAAAGATCTGCTTCTATTTTGAAAATTAAAATGGATGATGAGGGTGCATGTGCTTTAGCGGAGCGTTCCCGGGGCACACCGCGAATTATAAATCGTTTGTTGAAGCGGGTTCGGGATTATGCACAGGTTCGGGGTGATGGAAATATTCGAAAAAATACCGTTGAAGCGGCCCTTTCTCTGGAAGGTGTAGACAGCAAAGGATTGACCCATCTGGATCGTCGATATTTGGAAACCATCATTAAATTTTATAGTGGAGGGCCGGTAGGCATCGATGCCATTTCTGCCACGCTGCAGGAGGAGACCGATACTCTGGTGGATGTGGTTGAACCCTATCTGTTAAAAATCGGGATGATCACCCGGACTTCCTCAGGACGAAAAGCAGCGCAATCTTCGTACGAGCATTTGGGTTTCGCTGTCCAAAAAACACTGTTCTGATTTTTCATTCAAAAAATGCCCGTTATTTCTTTACTTAGTGCTTGAACGAAAAGTCCTTTATTCCCTCTCCCAGTGGGGAAGGGTCAGGGTGGGGGTATAATAATATCGGGAGGTTATCTTTCCCTCCCCCGCCCCCTCCCAGAGGGAGGGGAGTTTTCGTTCAGGCACTACTTACCGATTTTGGCAATTTCGATGAATATGTCGGGGTCATGAAAGGGGCAATCCTTTCAATCAAGTACTCTATCAACCAATCATTTGTGTATATCTCTAAGTAAAAACGGAAACCATGGCCAATTGTCAATTTGAAAAAAAACAGCCTGAACCTTTCAAAAAAAAGGTTTATTGGCACCTGGTCATGATCGGAGATCATGGAAAAGTCGTTTATCTCGATAAATATCGTTTTACGATATTCTTCGGTATAATTTTTTTGTTTGTATCTGCCATATCTGCTTTTGTGATGTTTTATTTTTTTTTTGAAACCCGTATGAGAAACCAATTTCTCAAGGAAGCTTTGGAAGCGTCACAAAAAATATCCGATTCTCTCAAAGCTGAAAATGAGATTTTGCTCACAAGGTTGATATTGGCCGGCGTTAGTCCGGATTTGGAAAACGAGCAAAGCGAAACGGTGGCCGGTGAAAAAGTCAATGAACCAGGCGTTCTTTCTCAAACTGAAAAATACTTTCAGAGATGGCCGGAACATTCGGATCTTGTATCCATAACCGATTTTGGTGTGCGTCATGATTCAGAAAATAATCGCCTCAAATTAAAGTTCAAGTTTAACAATACAGCGAATCATAGATTGAGAGGATATCTTTTTGTAATATTGAAAAATGAGCACAGACCATCAGACACCTGGATTGTATTTCCTGAAGCATCACTTGAAAATGGGATACCATCCAGTTATAAATCAGGAAAAACTTTTTCAATCATAAACTTCAGGAACTTCGAATTCGAAACCGAAAAATACAATAGGCTCGGCCCGATTTTTGAAGCCCATATACTTATATTCCGAAATAATGGGGAATTAATTCTAAGACAGGAATTTCCTGTTGAAATTTGGTTGGATGACAGCGGAGAATTTCAGTGGCAAAAGAATTAACGGATTTTTCTTTAATAGACAAAAGCCTTACCATCGACGGAACCATTCATTGTAAAGGAAAATTGATTGTCAATGGGACCCTGAAAGGAAAAATAATCGGAGAAAACATTGTTATTGCCGAGAAAGGAGCCGTATATGCGGATGTTACGGCAAGCACCATTTCTATTGCAGGAAAATTCGAGGGGTCCATCCACGATACTCAGGAAGTCATCATCTTATCAACCGGGATTTGTTCCGGAAGTATACAATGCGATACCTTGCTTTTGGATCCGGGCGGTATAGTGATGGCAGATGTCGAATGCCTGAAAAAAGATAACAATAAACAATAAATTATTTTTGATATGATTTCCCTGGATATTATCAAAAGAGCCGCTGAGCTGATAAAGAATCAAGTTATCCGGACGCCCCTTGTTCATTCGCCATCCCTGAGCCATCGTTTTGGAGGCAATATTTTTTTGAAAATGGAGAATCTTCAAAAAACGGGCTCATTCAAGATACGTGGGGCTACTTATAAACTCTTATCCATGAGTTCCAGGGAGGGGGTATCCGAGGTTGTGGCTGCCTCAGCGGGAAATCATGCTCAGGGTGTGGCATTGGCCGCCACAAATGCAGGGCTTTTGTCTACTATCGTAATGCCGGAGTGGGCATCCATTTCCAAACAGGAGGCCACCAAAGCATATGGGGGCAAAGTTGTCTGTTTTGGTCAAAGTCTTACGGAAAGCCTTACCAAAGCCCGACAACTTGCAGAAAATAATAAGCGGTTCATTCATCCTTTCGATGATCCCGATATTATTATCGGGCAGGGCACAATCGGTTTGGAAATCATCGAAGATTTAAAAGATGTGAATATGATTTTGGTGCCCATTGGAGGAGGCGGGCTTATTTCAGGAATTGCTTCCGCTGTTAAAAGTGTCAGGCCCGATATCCGAATCATGGGAATCCAGGCTGCAGCCTGTCCCTCTGCTCGGGCGTCTCTGAGAGAAGGAAAACCGGTTCGCGTAGCTTCGAGACAATCGATTGCCGATGGTATCAGTGTCAAGCAGGTGGGTAACCATACTTATGAAATTATCAAACAGCTTGTCGATGACTTGGTTCTGGTGGAAGAAGAAGATATTGCTGCGGCAATGCTGATGCTTCTGGAACAAAAAAAGATCTTGGCGGAAGGTTCCGGTGCTGTAGGTTTGGCTGCCCTTTTAAACGGGTCGATCCAGGTGCCTTCCAAAGCCAATGTGGTTTTGCTGATCAGCGGGGGTAATGTGGACAGCCCCCTTTTGGGAAGGATACTTCGTCAAGGATTGATGAAAAATGGCCGTATTATGCGTTTTGAAGTTACATTGGAGGATTCACCCGGCTCTCTGTCCCGATTGTTAAGCCGGGTGGCTTCCATGAAAGCAAATGTTTTGCATATCTATCATGATCGAAACCTGAAAGATTTGTCTATTTACAGAACTCTTGTGGATTTGGAAATTGAAACCCGAAGCCGGGAACATTTGGATGAAGTGGCTACGGATCTTCAAAAAGCCGGATATAAACTCATTATCAAGTAAATTTAAAGGATAACAGATTTGAGACTAGCCTGGAAAAATGGGAGAGGGCTTGCCATGCAAGCCCTTCCCAAACGTTAACACGATTTTTCATCAATGATCGGATCTGATTGCTTTTCCATGGTCTATTATCTATGAGCGGAATGCTTTGGCATCCTCCTCACTGAGCATCTGCATATCTTCTCCACAGCAGACAAGATCTCCTCCTCCTCCTTCCAGAACTTGAACAACATTTCCGCAAAGTTCGCACTTGTAAACTTCTCCTTTGTTCGGCATAAAAAACCCTCCTTTATATAAATTTATTTGTTAATATGAAAACTCCTATATTTATACAGTTGATAATATAATTATGAAATGGGTAAAAAGATGTATTTTTTATACAAAAAATACTTTAATTTAAAAAAAAATTAAATAATAGTTCTGCGCATTGAGGATTGTTCTGGTGAGAAACGCGTTAATAATTATCGGCATTCTTATTCTGGCGGTGGGCCTGTTATGGCCCTGGTTGGGAAAAGTTCCTCTGGGAAGGCTTCCGGGAGATATTATTATCGATAAGCCCGGTTTTAAGGTTTATATACCCATTACAACCATGATACTTGTGAGTATTGTGATTTCATTGGTGCTTTGGCTGCTGCGAAAATAGACATAGAGCTTTTCGCCTTGGAGAGGCGATAATTAG
>SKZT01000114.1 GCA_007127235.1 Desulfobacteraceae bacterium | reverse complement strand
TTAATAAAATTGCCATTATCGGCCAGACAATAGGTCCTCCTGCCGGAATTTGTTCCATGAAGGACAATTTATGGGTCAACTGCCTTAAGGCACCTCCACGGGAAATATCCATGGGTGAATAATCAGATTGCCCGTCCATATAAGCCCTTATCTGTTTTTGAATTCTTGACGAGGGCAGCTTGGAGAGGGCAAAAAACCTTTTGCTATTATCGGAATAAAGCAAAAATCCAACTTCCGGACTCTGCCGGTATGCAGCCGTAAAATTGCCCAAAGAAAGAATGTCAGCCTCCACTTCCGTACCGTTCCGATCTACAATAATCCCTCTTCGTATATTTACCGCCCCGGAAAGGGTGGTTTCCTCGAATAACAGCGATGTCATTTGCTCAATGTCGGCCATATCGGGAAATATTTGCTCCTTTTTGATGGCTTCCAAAATTTCGGTCCGATCCGGAAAAAAGGCGCTTTGGTGACTTAGGTTTAATTCTGCTTCGAGATCTCTGGCACTGACACGCACAAAGCCCACCAGCTCACGAACTTCGGAACTGGCCTCATTGAATTGTTCTGTAAGTACTTTTTCTTCTTCAGCCTTTTCTATCAGCCTTGCTTCAATCTCCCTCAATTCTTTCTCAAGATTCTCATTTTCGGAACGCAGCTTTGAAATTGCCGAAACCAGAAGGTCTTCATCAGCCTTGATTTTTTTCCGGACTTCTTCCTGCTCTTTTAAGGCTTCCCGCCTTTCCTTCTGAGCCTGTTGTATCAGTTCCTGTTTTTTACGTTCGGCTTCAAGGCTCATGGCTCTCATATCTTCAGCCGAAACCTGCGATGCCATCACCAGAAACATCAGCCCCACAACCCATCCGACAAACCTTGTGCAACTATTCATTCGACAACAATCCTTCCCAACGGCAAAGTAACAATATCGGCCGGCCGTTGTCTGGAGCCGATTTCCACAGCCATGCGAATATCGCGATTGGCAGCCCTGGGAAGTCTTTCCCATTGGTTTTCGGCAGGATTATAATGACCGGTGGTTTCCTGGTCCAAACTTTCAAAAAATAAAGAAATTTTTCCCAGCCGGAAAATATTCACAAGCACTTCGTCGCCCTCCAAATCTATCATATCCTGATAAACCTCCACGGTATTACCATACTCGGCCTCAATGGAAAGGGCCTCCATAACCTTGCGAAATTTTTCTCCCATGGTAATTTCAGGATCACCAAGGGTTTTATCCAGGATAGCCAACCTTTCTGACCGCTCCTGCTGCAAAAACGGCAGCCCATCATCAACAGAATCGGACAATCTCCTGTAAACTTCTTCAAGAAAAGGAATAAACTTTTCTGAAATTTTTTCGATGGATTCAATCCGGTCTTCCAGGTGGGCTATTCGCTCCCGGGAAGATTGCAGCTCTTTTTGCATTTGCTGACGGTGTTCCTTCAAGCGTTTCCGGTCCGCTGCAAGCGAATCATATTCTGCCTCCAATAAAGGCTTTTTTTCCGACCACTTTTCCCTGTCTTTTTGAGTCGCCTGCCGGATTTTGATGGAATCTTCCACCGGTCTTTTGACTTTATCTGTCACCGGTTCGGAAAACACCATCGGGCCTGGTAACAAAATCAAAATCAATAAAAGCAAACCAAACGTTTTCACCCAATATTTCATATGCTGTTTCCCAATAGTTTTAAAGGGTTCATCTTGAGTTTTAAAGTGTCCATCTTGGACAGATAAAAAAAGCCAGAAAAGTCCTATTGGTTCATCCAATTTATGGGCCTTCCTGGCTTTTGATTATCTCTATGATTCTATAGCGATACTTGTTATTTTCCTTCTGGAAAAATGCATTTTTAATAAAAATATAAGTAGGTGTCAAGTGGGATTATGAAAATTGTCACAGGATTGGCCTGAAAAATTTTCTGAGTTTTGTTCTGTTCCAGAGTCCCTATATCAGGTTTCAGGTGTCAGGTGTCAGGTGTCAGGATATGGAGAATACAAATTGCAGATACCTGACACCTGTTACCCGAAACCTGACACCTGACACCTGAAACCAAAATGCCTGGCACTTAATTTCCGGAACAGATTCGAGATGATAAAACAGAGCCCAAAACTGGGTGATCCTCATCACCCCAGATGTCAAGTATTATTAAGGACTTAAAGCAGTCAGGTTAACATCTCCCCATAGCCCTCCTTATCTCGGTACCCGTGCTCAGGGGCCCCTGAAGTCTTTCCAGACAAAGACTTCCGCCAATCAGCATGTCTCCGGTCCCAATCAGATATTCCGCCCCGGTCTGGTCCAGGATGATACTGCTGTTGCTTAATGAGAGTAATTCCGATTTGCTCCGGAACTGCATTCAGGGCAAGCCCTATGACCGCGGCTCTCAAAAAAACGGATTTCCCGCTTCCTGAAGCCCCTCCCACCAGAATGCCGGTCATGTTGGGATCTGTGAGGTCCGCCCAGAAAATGCTTCCGTCAATAGCCATTCCCATGGGAAAAGCCGCAGACGAGTCCGGACGATTTTTCGCACCGAGCCTCCAAACCTCTCCCAGAGTCAACGGCTCACTATTTTCTCTGGGCACATCGACACTGACAAATCCGGCCTGGGGTTGAATCATGGGGGCCATGGGAAGTCCCATTTCCACCTGGATATTTTCCGCCTGATTTTTGAGTTTTTTGGCCGTGGAGCCTTTTTCAATGATCGCTCAGAATTTTTGCATCATAAAATATTTCAGGATCGTCTTCTTCAAGATAAATTACACAGGCATTGGGGAAAATACCTGTTTTGTGCCGGAAAAGCCACGCATACAAAGCTACCTGCAAAAAATCTTCATCAGGTGCCCAGGTCTTTCGTCCCTTAAACTCAATAATAATGGCTTTCCCTTTGTCGGGATTTAACATAAGGGCATCATATCTTCCGGCCACCTGAAGCAAGGTCCCTTCGTTCAAAACATAATTGACTCTTAGAACCACTTCCGGATCATGAACACATCTTTGTATTGCCCCCGGCGGCCATTTTTTTGTAAAAAGGAGCTGCGATCCGATCATGAAAAAAAGTGCCGGGCATTTCGTCGGTCCCAGACAGCCCTACTTTCCAGGCGTTCTTCTTGCCAATGCGCTGGTAAGCCAGCAAACG
>SKZT01000255.1 GCA_007127235.1 Desulfobacteraceae bacterium | reverse complement strand
GGCTCAATGAAAACGGTCGTTAAGTATACGATTCGTCAGAGAGTCTTTCTTAACGTTGCTTTTGTTATCATGGTTGTGGCCGGGGCATTCAGCATTGTGTCAATCCCCGTGGAAAATATGCCCATGGTCGATATCGGCAAAGTCTTCATTTATACGCCTTACTATGGGGCTTCCGCAGAAGATGTCGAGCAGCTTGTGACAACCAGAATCGAAGATGCTCTTGATGATATGGAGTCTGTGGAGTTTATACAGTCACAGTCCTACCGGAATTTTTCCTCGGTGCAGGTAAAATTTATAGACGACTCCGATTACAAACGTCTCTATGATGAGTTGCGGTTTCGTACATTAAACATAAAAAGTGAGCTTCCTTTTGGGGCCGATGAGCCCCGGTTTATTTATATTGACACCCACATCTGGCTTCCGGTGATAGTGGTCAACATTACCGGTGATATGCCCCAGAACAGCCTCAGAATTTATGCCGAGGAACTCAAAACCCAGCTTTTGAATGTCCCCCATGTCAGAAGTGTGGACATATCCGGCGAATTTGACAGGGAATTTCATGTTTCCGTCGATCCCGTAAAACTCAGAAAGTATGGCATTACCTTCGATCAGGTTGCCGATGCCATCCGTTCGGCCAACACCAAAATACCTACCGGGCGATTCAGGGCTGATTACACCGAGTATACTCTGGATGCCGGAATTCGTCTTGGGTCTCAGCAGGAGGTGTTAAATGTTGTGGTCCGGCGTGATGGGGACGGCAATTTTGTTCGGGTGAAAGACCTGGTGACCAGCGCCCGCCAGAGCCACAGAGATCCTTCCAGGATTGTTTCCGTAAATGGTGAGAATTCTCTTGGTCTTGTGGTGATTAAGGAAAACGACGGCAATGCCGTCACCATATCCGAGAAGGTTAAAAACGTTGCCCGGCAATTCGAACGTCGCCATGAGCAGGATGGTATCGGTATTGTTTTTACCAAAGATTCCACCTTTGAAATCAATATGTCGGTAAAAACTTTGGGCGGTAATCTTATTTTGGGTATGGCACTGGTTGTCAGTGTGCTGTGGCTTACCATGGGATTTCGCAATGCCATGCTGGCAGCTGTGGGAATCCCATTTTCCTTTCTGACAACCATTATGATCATGTACTTGACAGGGGTGACGCTAAATACCATCAGCCTTTTTGCTTTTGTGCTGGTCACCGGTATTATTGTTGACGATGCGGTAATCATCATCGAAAACATTTTTCGTCATGTTCAGATGGGAAAGGATAAAATCGAGGCCATCATCGATGGTACCGCAGAGGTGTTTTTACCGGTGGTGGCATCAGCTTTGACAACAGTCCTGGCCTTTTTACCCATGCTTATCATGACAGGGTCCACCGGTGATTTTTTTGCGGTAATTCCAAAGACAGTTTGTTTTGCCCTCATGGCATCGGTGTTTGAAGCGCTGCTTATTTTGCCCATCCATATCTTTGACTGGGGGCCAAAGCCCGAATATGTGGTGAAAAACCATTCGGAAATTGATCGCAATGATCCGTTCAGACACCTTCAATCCGGGTTTTTTGGCGGTTTGTGGAAAATTTACCGGTTTTTGATCATAAAACTATTGAGCCGCAAAATTCTCACTTTGTGTTGTGTGTTCGGACTTTTTCTTTCTGCGTTATCCATTTTGGTCTTGTCCATTACAGGAATCATGCCTTTTTTAAAGGTCAAATTTTTTCCGGGTAACTATTTCAGGTATCATGTCACCATTTCGCTTCCTACAGGCACGGCCATTGAAAAAAGCGATATGGTGGTACGCGATATTTCCCGTTTTATTATGTCCATGGGACCCGCGCAGGCACAGAGTGCAGCCGGTGTTGCAGGATATTATGAGGATGAAGACTATGTGCGAAGAACGGGGAATAATTACGGAGAAGTTGTGGTGACACTTCCGGAACAAAAAGACCGCAATTTTCCGGATAATGCTTCCAATGATCCCATGCAATATCTCATTTACATAAGAGAAAAAATCAGGGACTATGTGGAAAACAAATACAGGGATAATGAACTGAAACCGGTCATAAGAATATTTGAAGAAAGTGACGGGCCTCCTACAGGCCAGGCGGTCAATATCCGGGTGTCGGCCAGGACTATGGAAAAAGCAATCGCCGCCGCAGACACTATCCTGGCATACATGGAAAAAGCCCCCGATTTGCAGGACCTTATGGATTTGGATGATGATCGTCCCAGTTTTCAAAAAAATGTCAGCTATGTTCCCAAACAGGAGGCTGTTTTTGAATATGGACTGTCAACAGGACATGTTGTCGCGCTGGTGGCAGGAGCATTAAGCGGACAACAGGCCGGGACTTTCAGAACCATTGATGAAGAGATCGATCTGATGGTCAGGGTTGCCAGAAAATATGATGTCGCCAATCCGGATGGTGCCGGACTTGCCACCCCTCTGGATGTGCTGGATGTGCCTGTTGTTGATCATCCTGTTGCGCCGATCATGATTCGTGATCTGGTGTATGCGGTCTACGATACGGAACCCGATGTCAGGTCACGATATAAAGGGGAACCCACTGTAACCATCATGGCCGATATCAGGCCCGGATCCAAATTGTCACCCGCTCGCGTGGAATTTTTTGTGTCGGATTTTTTTGAAAAAATCAAAACCGATTATCCGAGTACATCCCTTTCCTTCGGAGGCGAATTTGAAACCACCAGTAAATCCTACAGGTCATTGACTTTTGCTTTTTTAATCGCGTTGATGGGCATTTATATGGTATTGGCCTCACAGTTTAACGACTATGTTCAGCCGGGTATTATTATATCCGCCGTACCTTTCGCATTGATCGGTGTGGTGATGGGCCTGTTTTTAACGAGAACCACCTTTACCATCGGCAGCTTTCTGGCAATCGTTGGCCTGGCGGGGGTTTCGGTAAACAACTCGCTTCTGCTCATTGATTTTATCAATTCCCGGATAAAAAGGGGGCTTGAGCTTCAGGACGCCATTATCGAGGCCTGTGCCGCAAGGATGCGTCCGGTGGTGATTACAACAATCACCACCTTGCTGGGTCTGCTTCCCATGGCCATCGGAATTCCCAGCAAATCCATATCATGGGCCCCCATGGCCATGGCTTT